>JAFAZL010000432.1 GCA_019239815.1 Acidobacteriota bacterium | reverse complement strand
AACTGGGTTTGAACGAACATTCCATTATTCCGATTCTTTGGTCTGCATGGCCGCTAAGAGCCACCTGTGCAAAGCACCCTGACAAGCAAGATTAACGTGACGGAATGCGATGCCCATGCCTAGGACTGGATGAGCGTAAATCACCATTGCATCCGCTTCGAAATATTCGGAACCGTAAATCTTGAGTAGTATCGGCGTCTCCGCACTTAACGGAGCGGGTGTCCAAATAACATCCTGAAGACTGAGTTCAGTGACACGCGCGACAATTTTCGCGCCCGACTCTTCCACGACGACTTCGGCAGGAGCACTGAAGGGATACCGTGGAACCCGCTGTTCCATGGAACCTCGCTTATGCGTTCCACTACGGCGTCAAACCTACCCTGAGAAGTTCTTAGGACGGTAACGGATTCAGGTTGTGTTCGCAGCGGTGATTACAACTGCTATCCATGCTTGCGCTACGAACTGTTGCGGCGCAGACTCCATCAACGGTCGCGAGTAATAGCGACTCCCTCCGGTTCTGACATTCAAACTTCGGAGTAGGTTATGAAAACGTACGACATTTTTCGGCGTGATGGTCCTGGCCTCGGTCCTCTCTGGATGAAGGGTGAAGACAGTCTTGAAGTTGCAAAACTTGAGGCGAAACGCCTTGCAGCAAATAGCAACAAGCCGCACTTCGTCATT
Organism: Acidobacteriota bacterium; assembly: GCA_019239815.1. Next base: position 3,109 of record JAFAZL010000432.1, on the reverse strand, counting down.
GATCTCCCAACTTTGACAGTTATGTTCGAGACGGAACCACCGCGACCCAAACGTCCGCGGCCCTAGTGAAGTTGTTCACTCCCAGAATTTCGCGAGGCTTCAGCCAGGAATCCGCTTCATCAAAACAAAATGAAGATCAATCGCAATGTAGCGCAACTTCCAGTTGAAGCAGAAGGCGTGCTTCGTATTTCCCGAAATCTCAAACCCTGCAAGAAAGAATATGGGCGAGTTCCTTGCGACCAATTTCTGGAACACATCCGCAGGGATCGTTGCCCGCAGTGCCGCGAGCTACTGCTGCAACTCGAGAAGGAGCAAAGAATAATGGCGTACTTGCGGGAGCACAAAAACTAAGCGCTTGAGTTTTCTTTCGAGCAGAACCGCGTTGCAAAGCCGGTCACACGCCCTACGACCTCCGCGTCTCCGGGATATAAAAATCGGCGCGTTGTACAAGGTGAAAGTGGATGCGGGAGCAGGGCCAATTCATTTCCTTGCACTTCGCACCACCCACACGCGTATCCGTCGCGAAGTTCCAGAAAGTAAATCGGTCGATCGAATTCTGTCCGCCAGCGCAAGGTCTGGATGCGTCGTAAGTGCGGATCGATCTGCACAAACGAGCCGGGCCGCAACAACGGATACAGCGTGTAATCCTGAAGCCCGACAAAACCATAGATATTCTGTCGAGGCCGTAGGTGTTGCAAAACCGCAAACGGAACGTCGCTCCACCCTCCAACCATGCGCGAGAAGAGATTCGTTCTATTGAGATCGAAGCCCGATTGGGACTGGATCGGCAATACCTCATCGCGGGGCTCGTTTTCTCCCGCAACCAACTGAGTTCTTGGCGACACTACTTCGAACTGGCGCAGCCCAATATGAGCCAGATCGACGCCATACAGGTTCAATAGCTCGGAAAATCCAACGTGGTAAATGACACTTAGGGTGAAGAGTTTGTGGATACCAGGGATTGAGTCGGTGTTTTCGAGCTTCGTCAGCCAAGCGTTGGAAACGTAGAATTCCTCACTTCTTTCTGCCTCGGCTATGCACTTACTCTTTGCTTCCACTTCCCGCGTCGTGACCCCAGATCGTAAGCGATATTGTCTCAACGCCGCGCCAGATTTCATGTTTACCTCTACATACTCAGCCATCAAAAGGCGGGTGATCCGTGCATGTCAGTTGACCAGTCGCCTGTGATGTCGGCGCTGACACACTCTGTGGGCCAAAAGCAAAATCAGTTCTCGGTCATCTTGCTTCATCTTCCCGAGGGCCATCGCGAGTCTCGCGATGAAACGACGGGACCTGCCGGAATCACCCCACTGTTTCTTTCCGTTTGACCTTACCCATGAAGCCTGGGGGAGAGGTTCCTCTCCCTCGTAAAACAACTTATACATGGGCACACCTAAGGCCCGTGCCATTTTCTCTAGAGTCTCGACAGCGGGTACCGTGTGCCCATTCTCGACGCGTGAAACGTAGCAGCGCTTCAGCCCGCTGATTCGTTCGATGTCGCCTTGCGACAACTTCTTGCTCTCTCGAATTTCCTTCAACCGGACTCCAAGCATCATGGCCCCTCGCTTATACCTAAGAGTTAGCTACCGGATATAGCTATATGTAGCATAGAAGTTAAGTACCGGCGTGGGAATACACAATCCATTGACTACGTGTGTCGGAACGGGATATACAACACTCACATGGGACGTCCAGGCCCAAACCGCGCTTTGCTTCGCCGATACGGTGCTTGGCTTGTGTGCCAGCGCTACTCCCGCACGACTCTAAAGGTCTACGAACGAGTCTCCACTCAGTTCATGGAGTTTTGGGGCAACGAACCACTTTCCAAGGTTCGGCCATCCGATGTTCAAGACTTTCTTATAGAGAGATCAGTTCGCGACTTATCCGCAGATGTGGTGCGGAGATATTTGTGGGGACTACGCTCGTTCTTCGACTTCATGTGTCTTCGGGGAATCACGGATGACGTTGCGCCACGTTTGGTTCGACCGCGACCCATGGAGTTGCCTGCTCCAAGAGCGCTCTCGAAACAAAACGCTCTTCGCTTGATCGAAGCCGCCAACAACGTTCGCGACCGAGCGATGCTGGAACTGTTTTACGCCACCGGATGTCGTATCAGTGAGCTTGCCAATGTTCGGCTGGAGCACGTCGATCTCGCAAAGGGAACAATCTGGATACATGGGAAAGGCGGTCGTTCCCGTCGAGTCTTTTTCGGCCCAATAGCGAAGCGTTATTTGGAGAAGTACTTGCGAGGTCGGCGTGAAGGATTTCTGTTCGAGAGTCAGTATTTGGTGCAGAAGGGATGTGTAAGTTGGAACGGCAGATATTGGGCTGGTTATTGGAAGGACTATACAGACCCAAGGAATCCGCATGACCGATGCAAATGCTTGGGGCCAAAATCTCTAGGAAGAAAGAAAGCATTGGAAAAATTCAAGCAGTTGGTGCCTGATCCTGATCGTGGACATATCAGGCGTAAACCGCACGCATTGGGTCGTGGCTGCATTTCCAACATCTTCAGAGAAGCGGCAATGCGCTCCGGTTTGGCCAAAGTCACGTCTCACAATCTCCGACATTCCTTCGCCGTTCACATGCTCGATAACGGTGCGGACGTTCGTCAGGTTCAGGAACTCCTTGGTCACACCTCCTTGGCAACAACTCACCGCTACGCCCGTGTTGCTTCAGTTCCAGCATCCAAGGCTTACAAACAGTTTCATCCGCGAGCGAAGAAAGGCACATGACATATGGGACGAAATTCTCAAGCAGGCTCCAGCACTGATGAATTCTTCCTCCAACCTTGGTTTCTCCCCGAAGTGTTGTCGAAAAGACTCCGACGACTATTGCCGAGCAGTCAGTTTCTCAAGATGCGCTACTACTTCGAAGACTATGGATGCTTGAGGTGCGGAGCGAGAGATTCTGTTTACGGTGCCAATGGGATGTGCAAGAAGTGCAGCATCATCATTCGGGGGAGAATCGTTCTTAGTTTGAAGCGGCGATTCAAGAAGCTCGGAGTGAAAATCGATGCCGCGCCTTTGCAGAAATATCTAAGCCAGCTACGGCGAAAGTCGTCGTCTAGAATTGCTCAAGCCACGCCTTAAAACTGATTATCTACGAG
>JAFAZL010000290.1 GCA_019239815.1 Acidobacteriota bacterium | reverse complement strand
CTGGCCGGAGATCAGGGCATCCCATTGTTGGCGCAACTCGAAAACACGCCCGTCGCGCTTGCTGAAAAAACGTTTACGATAACTGCGGCGAATGAGTATGAATGCAAGTAAGACTACGTCGGCGGCTATGGCGCCGACGATGGCCTTGAACAAAAAGGCTGACGGTTCGAACCTGTGCAGAAATTCAAAACCGGATGCCATAGCTGATCCCAAAGCTTGTCTGTGCGCGATCTTGCGTTCTTTGCTGGAACGCGGCGTAAGCCGCTACGTCCTGCCGAGGTGTAAACCGGAAACGAAGGCCGCCGCCGTAGGTTTGCGACGAAAAACTCCCGATCTGATCGACTTGAGCAAAGTCTTCGGTGCCCACCGCAAAAAAGACATTTCCCGAGAGTTCTCGGTAAGACCAATGATGGAGTGGAAATCCCAGGCGGGTCACGCCAGACGGTTTCCAGTCGACGTTTGTATTGGAGAAATGGCTGCGCGCTTCAATGAGTTCGGTTGACCATGTCCAATCATGCGGCAGATAGACAAGGGCTGATTCGTTTACTGTCAGGATTCTGGCAAAGCCGTACCAATACCAGTGCTGGCCATAGGTCAATTCAAGGCCGCGAATAGGTTTCTCTTCGCTGATCTTGACGCCATGGTCGAATTGGAAAAACGCTTCCGTCTCAGGAATCACGCCATTGTCGTGGCCCGCAGCACCGCCAACGGTTAGCGCACCCCAGTGCGGTTGCGTACGCGTCACGCTGCCAAAAAACTCGCCCGCATCGATGCCATCTCGTTGATAAAAACTACCGGCCACACTGGTTGTCCACTGAGGGGTCCATTTCGAAACTAGGGTCATCGATTGGTTACGATTCGCAGGTGCGAACGAAAACATGTCCTGGTCAAACCCAAACCGCAGTTCCTGTTTACCCTCCCCGCGCAGGGAGAAGATGCCGGCACGCGCGTCCGCATCGTTGGGATCAAGGACGAGCGCTCTCTGGAACTCGAGTCGTGCGTCGCTCAGATCGCCGCTCGCCCGCAAGATCTGCGCGCGCGCTGATCGCAGGTCGGCCCGCTTTGGATCGAGTTCCACTGCTCGATCCGCAGTCCTAAGGGCTTCTTCCAGGCGCCCTTGCCGCATGTACAGATTGGCCAAGCCGATCCAATTGTCGGGATCACTCTTCTCGACCTTCAGAACGGTGTTGAAGTCGCGCTCGGCTTCGGCAAGCCTTCCCGCCCAGGTCAGAACCCGAGCACGATACGCGAGGATATCCATATCTTGCGGTGACAACGCGATCTGCTCGTTAACGACTCGCAGGGCATTGGTCCAGTCGTGAGCATCGGAGTATTTTTGGACTTGCGCTTGCCACGGCTCCTCAGCGCGTACTTGCGCCAGAGCGTTCAAGCAAAAGAATGTTGCCGCAGCTAGAAAAAGGGCACACGTCCTGAGGACAAAACCAAGTCCACGGCGCTCCTCAGCGTCACTTCCATCCCGAATGGAACATGTATCGATCATTGATGCGAGAACTGAGTGCAAGAGGTGGGCCATCAGTAGCGCTCAAGCTCCGAACCAAGGTCGCTATAAGCTATTTATTATCAGTGATATACGGCCCCTTAGGGCTTAAGGCTTGCTTCCAATAGGAAGCAAGTTGCTACGTATCATCTTGATACACAACTAGACACAGATTTGAGACGGTGAGGCTTTTGTGGAAGCGAATTCACTCTGGCAAACACGCTGTGGCAGCAACCGTTACTCTTAGTATCTTTTTCTAGAGCCAATTCAGCTCTAAACAATCCAGTCAACACTTCGAGCGACTACACTTTGTTTTCGATGAAAACAAAAACGAGTGCGGCCCTTTTTTCTCTGATCGTGCTTTCGTTCTCTGCCTTCGCGCTTTACTGTCGAGGAGACGAGCAAACCGCACACCTCCATGCCGCCGATGTGCCGGTGAGCGCGTTGCAACATATGTCGACTGATCCGGTCACCGCATTTCCCGAAACATTTGCATTGCAGGTGGCGGTGTTTCGAACCAGCACAGACGAAGGCATGCTCGGACTGCTCCATGCATTTGGAGAAATGGGAATTCCTTTCTTTGTTACCCGCGATCTTGATCAAGCGCTTCGCCACCGTCTCGTGATCTTGTATCCGACGATCGACGCACGCACATTTAGTCTGGGCGACTTAGAAAAGCTTCATAAGCATGTCAGCATGGGTGGCAGCCTGATCTCGTTCAATGTCTTGGCTGGAGCATTGAAGCCGCTATTCGGATATCGCGATGTCGCACCTTCTCGCCGTCGCCATCGCGTGATCTTCAATGCCACCGCGGACGCGGTCGAGCGTTATTTGAACCGGCCGGGGGAGCGAGAGATACAACTGGGAAATCCCAAGTATGACGAGATTTTTTGGACCAACG
>JAFAZL010000192.1 GCA_019239815.1 Acidobacteriota bacterium | reverse complement strand
CGAACAAGCCGAACGCGGCGGTGGTTGCGGTTTGCGGACGGCTTGAGGCGGAGCTTGCGGAGATGGAAGAGGCGGAAGCTGCGGAGCTGCTGGCGTCGTACGGTCTGAAGGAGCCGGGGCTGAACCGGTTGATTCGGGCGACGTACGAGTTGATGGGGCTGACTTCGTTCTTTACGGCAGGCGAGCCGGAAGTGCGGGCGTGGACGATTCGAAAGGGATCGACGGCGGTGAAAGCGGCGGGGGCTATTCATAGCGATATCGAGAAGGGGTTTATTCGCGCGGAAGTTGTGCGTTGGGATGATTTGCTGGCGGCGGGGAGTTTGGCGGCGGCGCGCGAGAAGGCGCACGTGAGGTTGGAGGGGAAGGAATACATTGTGCAGGAAGGGGATGTGATTTTGTTCCGGCATAGCGGATAAAGGCGAAGTAGGGAAGCAACGAAGTAATGAAGTAACGATTTCTTGACCGGCGAGTGGTGGTTCTTGGTTGGTTTTGTGGTGGGGCCTGCGTTGAGGTCCTTCGGCCATCCTTCGGATGGCGCTCAGGATGACAGGTCTTAGCAAGCGAGGCTAGATAGAAAGCGGAAGAGCGACAACGGTTTGGATTTTGCCGAGATGGGGCGCAGCGTGCTGCGCCCCTACATGTTATGGCGGGTGAATCGGCGTGGTTGCGGTGGATCAGTTCGCATTTCGATCGATGCGTGAGTTGGTAAATTCATGACGCATGGTTTGGTATTTCGGATGGGGCTGGCGGCGCTGCTGGGGGTGATGGCGGCGGCGGGAAATTTGATTGGCGGGTATTTTGTGGTGCGCGGCGATTGGTCGCGGAAATATTTACAGTATTTTTTGGCGCTGGGCGCCGGCTACATGCTGGCGGTGGCGTTCCTCGAAATTATTCCGGAGTCGGTGCGGTTGGCGGGTGACCGCGCGTTTCTGTATGTGCTGATAGGATTCTTCCTCGTACATCTGTTCGAACACACGATTGCGCCCCATTTCCATTTTGGGGAAGAGACGCACCACGAAGAAGTGAGTCATAACCATGCGCGGACGACGGTGCTTCTTGGGCTGGCGATCCATACGTTTTTTGATGGCGTGGCGATTGCGGCTGGGTTTCTGGTGTCGACTTGGCTGGGCGTCGTGATCTTCGTGGCGGTGTTTCTTCATAAGCTGCCAGAGGGGTTTACGGTGGCGTCGCTGGTATTGGCCAGCGGGATGGGAAAGCGCAACGCAATCCTGGCAGCCGGGTTACTAGGGATGGCGACGCTGTTTGGAGTCGTGCTGACAAGCACCCTACAGGGGCAGCTCAAATATGCTCTGCCGCTGTCTGGCGGGGTGACCTTATATGTGGCAGCGTCGGACCTGTTGCCGGAGGTCAACCGAGCGCCGAATTGGCGGATGGCGCTGCTGGTGTTTGTAGGAGTCGTCAGCCTGCTGATAATGCAGGCTTTGTTCCATATCTAGAGCTTCGCCTCAGTTTCGCCAGCAAAACACTCCAGTGTAGTGCAACTTCCTGACACCACATGTGTTTGATACAGTGTGGCGACTATGGCCAGGTCGGACGTACAGCTGATGCTGGACGTGAAGGCGGGCGACGAATCGTCGTTCGCGCTTCTCCTGCATCGCTATCGAAGTCCGCTGGTCAACTTCCTGTACCGGATGGTGCGTAACCGGGAGCAGGCCGAAGATCTCGCGCAGGAAGTGTTCATTCGCGTGTATCGAGCGCGCGAAGACTACGTGCCGAGCGCCAAGTTCACGACATGGCTGTTTCGTATCGCAACCAACCTGGCGTTGAACTCGGTTCGCGATACGCGGCACCAGCGGATGGAGCTGTCGCTGGACGCGCCGATCACGACCGATGCCGAGGACGGCGACGAGAAGACGCTCGATGTGGCGGACAAACATCCCGACATCGAGCAGCATCTTGTCGAAGAGGCGCGGAAGAAGATGATCCGGCACGCGATCGAAAAATTGCCGGAGAAGCAGCGTGCGGCGGTGCTGCTGCACAAGTATCAGGAGCTGGACTACAACGAGATAGCGAAGATTTTGGAGTGTTCCGAGAGCGCGCTGAAGTCGTTGTTGTTCCGGGCGTACGAAACGTTGCGCGTGGAGTTGGCGCCGTTGGTAGCGGGTGCGAAGTCGTAGGGTGAATGGGTGGAGTTGGATTTTGGGAGAGACTGGCGGAAGACCAGAAGTAAGGAAGGCGTTATGAGTTGCAATCGAATGGAGAGCCGGATCCTGCCCTATGTGGATGGGCGGTTGAAGGCCGGAGAGATGAAGGAAGTGGAAGCGCACCTGAAGACGTGCGCAGCTTGCCAACTGCGTGTGAATGAATTCCGCGCGGTGTCGAGCTTTTTGGATGAGCTGCCGCAGATCGAACCTTCGAGTGCGTTCGACGCGCGAGTGCATGCGCGCGTTGCTGCCGAGCCGGTGAAGCGGAGCTGGTGGTCGGTGTTTGCGCCGTCACCGCGAGTGGCGTTTGCGGCGTCGATGTTGTTGCTGGCGACGGTTTGGTTTGGATCGCGTCCAAACGAGACGGTGGCGCCGGGGATTACCGGTGCCGAGCCAGAACAGGTCGAAAGCGATTTGCCGGTGCTGGAGAATTTCGATGTATTGTCGAGCTTCGACGCGTTGAGCGATTTGCCAGCACCGGTGAGCGACGAGTCGAATCAACAACAGCAACAACAGCAGCCGGAAACAAACACAGAGATGTAGGGTTGGCGGTTCCTGGGGCAGGCGAGATTTTTGCGATGAGTCGGGTGCGCAAATTCGGTGAGTGGCGGTGCAGGCTGGGCCTGTGCGGGACGCTTGCGCTCGCAGCGGCGATGGGCCTGCCGCTGATCGCTCCAGTAATGGCGGCGCAGCACAGGTCCCCCGGTCCCAAAGTGGGCGGCCAAGCCACGCCGCGACAGAATACGCGGAACGACCGGCCGCCTAACGCCGGTAATGGCGGGGCGCAAACGATTCCGCGGCCAAATGTCCAGACAAATCCGAATCGACCGGGTGCGTTGCAGCAGAATCCGCAGGACCGTTGGCGGAGTATGTCGCCGGCGGACCGTCAGCGCGCATTGCAGAATGAGAAGCGTCTGCAAAGCATGTCTCCGGCGCAGCAGCAGGTGCTGCGCGATCGAGCGCAAGTGTGGAATCGAATGACGCCGGAGCAGCGCGATCACGTGAAGAATGATGTGCTGCCGCAGTGGCGTCAGATGCCGCCTGACAGAAAGCAGGCGATCCGTAACCGGCTGCGCGTGCTGCAGAACATGCCGGAGTCGGCGCGGAATCAGCGACTGAATGATCCGAACTTCACGCGTGGAATGAGCGAGGAGGATAGGTCTACGCTGCGGGATTTGAGCCACTTGCATGTAGGCGCGCCGCCGGAATAAAAGCGGAAACTCGAAAATCGAAATTGGAAAATCGCCGGAGTTGTTGGCCGGCGATTTGCTTTTTTTGCGAAATCTCCCTTTGGTGCTGGCCAGTTTGGGACAAATTGGGGCTCGCTTAGCGCTTCGGTCCGGGATGCAATGAAGGCCTGGCCGATTCGGTTTCGTTACAATGTTTGTTCGTACAGAGAGGAAGAGGACCAGGAACGTGGCAAAGCGCTTTGGCGCGTTGCAGCACCGCAATTTTCAATTGTTTATTGCCGGTCAGATGGTTTCGCTGATTGGCACCTGGATGCAGTCCACCGCGCAACTTTGGCTCGTTTATAAGCTCACCAATTCGGCGGCGTTGCTGGGAGTGTTTGGATTCGCAAACCAGATCGCGATCTTGCTGCTGGCCTCGGTGGGCGGTTATATCGGCGACCGGTACAACCGGCATCTTGGCGTGATCTGGACGCAGACCGTTTCGATGATTTTGGCGTTCACCTTGGCGGCGCTGACATTCACGCACTTGCTGAAAGTGTGGCATCTGATTTTGATCGCGTTCCTGGTCGGGATCGTAAATGCGTTTGATGTGCCGATCCGGCAGGCGTTTTTGGTGCAGATGGTGGGGAAGGACGATTTGCCGAATGCGATCGCGCTGAACTCGTCGATGTTTAACAGCGCGCGCGTCGTGGGGCCACCGATTGCGGGATTCGTGATCGCTTACATTCATGAGGGATGGTGTTTCTTCTTGAATGGCGTGAGTTTTCTGGCGGTGATTGCGGCGTTGTTCGCGATGCGGATTCCGAAGTTTGAGCGGAAGGTCCATGTTGGATCACCGACACGGAATTGGTTAGAAGGATTCAGATATTCGATGAAGGACCAGCCTACGCGTGCGGCTCTGTTGTTACTGAGCGCGCTGAGTTTCTTTGGCCTCCAGTATTCGGTTTTCTTGCCGGTGTTTGCGCGTGATGTGTTGCACCGCGGGGCGCTTGGATTCTCGTTGTTGCTGAGTTATGCGGGGATTGGTGCAGCGCTCGGAGCGTTGCAGTTTGCCGCTCGCAGAAACTTCAAGGGATTGGCGAAGTGGATTGCGACGATGGCGATTCTCTCGTCGGTGTGCCTGATCCTGTTTTCGTATTCGCGAGTGTTCTGGTTTTCGTCGGCGGTGCTGTTTGTTGTTGGGTTTGCTGCGACCTCGATGATGGCGGCTACGAATACAACGGTGCAGAATCGCGTGCCGGATGAACTGCGGAGCCGGGTGATGGCGGTTTACGCGACGATGTTTATGGGAGTGCAGCCGATCGGGTCACTGGTGGCGGGAGGAGTGGCGAAACACATTGGGGCGCCGCGGACGTTGGCGGTGTTTGGCGCGATTGTGCTGGTGGCGAGTTTGGCGTTTGCGGTGAGGATGATGATGCGGATGCGGACGGCGGTGGCGCCGGCGGCGGGGAGTTGACGGGGGCGGGTTGGTCGGTTGGGCTAAGGCTGAGGTCCTTCGGCCATCCTGCGGATGGCACTCAGGATGACAACGCTATTTTTAGTTTGAGTTAAGAGGGATTGGGGCGATAGAGCCACTCGGGGCGGACTTCGATGGATGAATCGCCTTGAGGGATCGAGGGCGGGGCAAGCCCCGCCCCTACAACGGAAGAGTTGATTTCGTTGAGGACGGCATCGATTTTGGCGCGGTTGGGCGACAGCGTACAGACTGGATCGGTTGCGGCGGCGTCGTTGGCGAGGAGCAAGGCTTGGCAGCGGCAGCCGCCGAAATCGATGGTGCGGCGGTCGCAGGTTTTGCATGGGTCTTGCATCCAGGATTCGCCACGGAATTTTTGGAAGGCTTCGCTGGAGCTCCAGATTTCGGCAAGCGGTTGGTCCTTTACGTTGGCGAATTGCAGGCTCGGAATAATTTTTGCGACGTGACAGGGAAGAGCTTCGCCACTCGGCGTGATCAACATTAATTTGCGGCCCCACCCACCCATGCAGGGTTTCGGATATTTCGCGTAGTAGTCGGGGACGACGGACTCGATGCGGATTTTGCCGCGGAGGCGTTCTTCGGCGGCTTTGATTTTCGTTAGCGATTGGTCGAGTTGGGAGCGCGTGGGCAGCAGGCGGTCGCGATTCGCAACGCCCCACCCGTAGTACTGCACGTTGGCAAATTCGATGCGAGTGGCGCTCGATGATTCGGCGATTGCGAGCATGTCGTCGATTTGGTCGATGTTGCGGCGATGAATGACGAAGTTCAGAGTGACCGCAACGCGAACTTTTTTCAGCCATTCGAGGACGCGGAGTTTTTGTGCGTGGGATTTCGTGCCGGAGATTTCTTCGGCGGTGTCGGCGTCGGCGCCTTGAAAGCTGAGCTGGATGTGATCTAGGCCAGCTTCGACGAGTTGCGCGAGTTTTGCTTCGTCCAGCGGGAGGCCGGAGGTGATCAGGTTGATGTAGAGGCCGGCGGCGCGGGCCGATTTGACGAGATCGAGGATGTCGGTGCGGGCGAGCGGTTCGCCGCCGGTGAAGTCGGCTTGGAGTACGCCGAGAGCGGCGGCTTGCTGGAAGACGCTGGACCAGGTTTCGGTGGGGAGTTCGGTGCTGCGGGCGGTAAGTTCGAGGGGATTTGAACAGTAGACGCAATGGAGCGGGCAGCGGTGGGTGAGTTCGGCGATCAGGGCGAGGGGATTGTGTGGCGACGTAGTCATGTCGTAAAGGTAGTCTAGCATTTTGTAGGAATCCTCCCGGAAGGCGCACGGGCCCGACAAAAGCGGAACGCGAAGTGGAGGTTCGATGAACAAATGGGTGGGAATAGGAGTGGCGGCGAGTCTTGGAATCATCCTCTCCACAGGCACGGCGCAAGCTCCGCCTGCCTCTAAGCGCGTCTCGGTTCGATCGCGATTGGTGGGGACATGGGAATTGGTGTCGACCGAAGACCGTCTGACGGATGGATCAACGCGCAATTACCCCGAAACAGGGCCGCACGGGAAGGGCTTTCTGATTTACACGGCTGACGGGTATATGTGTGCGCAACTCATGAATCCTGATCGTCTGAAATGGAAGGATGAGAACAAACCTACCGACGCGGAAAAGATTTCGGCATTCGAGGGATTTATTTCGTATTGCGGTAAGTATGAGGTAAACGATTCCGAAGCCGCGGTCTATCACTTGCCGGAGACTGCATGGGTGCCCGACTTTGTGGGCACCAAGCAGAAACGACCGTTCACGTTGCGCGGTGATGTACTGACCTTTGCAGGCAAAGTAACGAATGAACCGGGTGTGGAGAGTTACGTAATCGTCTGGCGAAAAGTGCGTGCTTCGGCGCGACGCTAGGATTCGAAATCGAGAGCGCGCTGATCGTGGAGGAGTTTTAGGTAGCCGAGAATGTCGGATTCAACTTTGGCAGGCTCGGCTTTGGAGTAGAGATTCTGGAGTTCGGTGACGATTTCGCGGACGGTGCGCTTGCCGTCGCAGCGCTGGACGATTTCGAGGCTCGGGCCATTGAGGCGAAGGGCGCGTTCGGGCATCAGCAGGACTTGCTGATTGTTGTTCTGGCCGAGGCGGACGCCGACAGCGAGACGAGGGCGTGAATCGAGATTGGGAGTTCCGTCAGTCATTGTGAGTCCTTAGCGGGAACGAATGCGCCGGGGGGCGGCCAGCCGGGATTGACGTAGGCTTGGTGGAGGGCGTCGAGTTGGGCCCAAAGGATGTCGCACTTCGCGCGGAGGGCGTCGTGCGCGGCGTCTTGTTCGGTGCGCGTGAGGGCGTGCTTGACGACCCAGGCGAGGGCGAACTCGGCGTCTTCGGGGGCTTGCGTCATGCGGCCATCGAAGTAGGCGAGGCCGCCGGAAAGCCATGGATAGTGTTGGCGCAGTCGATCGACACGCAGCGTGATCAACTTTTTCGAAAACATTTCGGTGAGCGATGAGGCCACAGCCTCAGTGTGCGATTTCGTGGAAACGAAGTCGACATAGGCTTGAACGGCGTAGCGTGTCGCGGGAAGAATCCCTTCGCCATTGATGGCCTGGTCGCGAGAGAGGCCGGTGGCTTCGACTAAGCGGAGCCACTTTTCGATGCCGCCGGGTTTGACGCCGTCGCCGTCGTGATCAAGGATGCGCTTGCGCCATGCAAGGCGAAACGCAGGATCTTCGCTGCGCGCGAGGATGGCGGCGTCTTTGATCGGGATGCGGCTCTGATAGTAGTAGCGATTGAGCGCCCAGGCTTGAAGCTGGCCGCGGGTCAACTTGCCTTCGTGCATGAGCAGGTGGAACGGATGTTTATGGTGATAGCGCTCTTCGCCGATGGCGTGAAAGCCGGCGATGAACTCGGCTTCGGAGAGGGGCGGCTTGTCGGTTGTGGATGTGTGTGACATCACGATTCCAGTTGCTGGCTGCGCGATCGATCTTGCGGACATGGGGCGCAGCGTGCTGCGCCCCTACATGATCCTGCTGAGGGCGCGATTTTATTGTGTGTCACAGTTCGAACTCCATGCCATCGAAGGCGATTTCGAAACCGGCATCCACGACGGCGCGATGTTCGGGAGTGCGCTCGTCGAGGATTGGATTGGTGTTGTTGATGTGGATCAGAACGCGGCGGCAATTCGAATCGCGAGGGAAGAGTTCGAGCAAGCCATCTTCGCCTGCGAGTGGAAGATGTCCCATGTCGCGGGCCTTCTTTTTGCTTCGGCCGGTCTTGATGAGTTCGTCGTCGCTCCAGAAGGTGCCGTCGAGGAAAGCGATGCTGCTCGATGCGGCGGCTTTGGCCCATTCCTGATTGCGGCCAGAAATCGATGGCGCGACGAGGAAGCTCTTTCCTTCGCGTTCGAAAACGAAGCCAATGTTCGCCTCGTCCGGCGAGAGCGTGCGGCGTACTTCCTCACTGACGTAGTCGGGATAGGAACCGCCGAGCGAAAACGTGGAGACGATGAATGAAGGCGCGTCGCCGGGATTTTCGGAAAGATGGCAGCCGAGCCGGCCCTTGCTGGTGAGAATCCGCCATTGCACAGGCGGATCGGCGCGGTCGAGCACGTTGAAGATCTTGTTTTCTTTTTTCAGGATGCGCTGGAGCGAAGCGGTGCCGAAGATGAAGAACGGCTGAAACTCGCGCAAGTGCAGAAGCCCCATGATTTCGTCGACATCTGCCGATGGCAGAAAGACACCGCCGATCGGAGAGTTCGATGGGCTCTGCTCGTGAGGATTCAGTTCAGGCGTGGCGATGATTTGGGTCCGCAGGTCGGGCGAGGCGCCGACCAGGAACCAGACCTTGCCGTCGTGCGAGAAAGCGATCTGGGTTTGTGTGCGAGAGGCGGCGCGGAATTTTGCGGTTCGAACGCGACGGCAGTTTTCGCAGGAGCAGTTCCACTGTGGGAATCCGCCGCCAGCCGCCGAACCCAAGATTTTGATGCGCATGCCGATCTCGCAGAGAAGTGAGGGACAAAGCGAAGCGGACTACGGATTTACGGCAGCCAAACACAAAAGCACCCGCTCCAGGAAGCAGCCGCTGCCGGCTTACTCACTGAAAGCGGGAGCCGAAGGAAGTTGAAATTCGATTAGAGCTCGGCGTTGGCGTACGAGCTGATTTCGCAGTTGAGATCAATCTCTTCGTGCTTCGGTGCGGTCCATTCCATGGTTGGCTCCTTTGAAGCTAGGTGCGACAAGGGAAGGATAGCATGGGTCGCCGACAAATATATAGGTGAGATTCGGTAGGGCAGTCCTCAAGCGGCTCGGGCGTAAAAGAGCGAGCCGAATTGGCTACTCGTTGGAGTCGGATCGACTTGCCTGTGAGCCAGGAAAGCGGTGGAGGGAAGTGGTCGAAGCCCGCCGTGAAAAATCACGATTCGAAACGCGCAAAAATTGGCGAAGACGAGACGAAAGCAAGATGAGTTCGTGTCGCATCGGTAACGTCAAGGCACCTGTCGAGCTTAAGGTTCCGGCAAAAATTCCGCGCTCCGAACACGACCACAATCTGTAGAAGCCCGCATAAACACTGCACACAATTCATGGCGTCCATTTTTCGAACGAAGGGTACAAAAATTTTTTCGAGTTTTTTCGAAAAAGTTACGGATTTCTCTTGACAAGATTTCACAGCAGAATATTATGTGGCCTCAAGTGGAGCAAAGTGGTCGGCAGTAGAACAAAGTAGAGTCGTAAGAGCGAAAAATCGAGGGCTGTAAGTGCAACGGGGCATTCGATACCACTTCTTCTTCAACGGAGACCCAAACTCGGTGTTTGTGCGCAGTTTTCGCCGAAGGGTCGAAGTAAACGGGGCTTATGAAGCTGCGGGGAAACTGTCCGGCGAAGGTAGACGAGAAGGGTCGTCTGAAGGTACCGGCCGTGTTTCTGGAAGGTTTGAAGGAGTACGGCACGCAGTTTTATATCACGAGTCTCACCGGAGAGGATGCGCGTATTTATCCTTTGAGCGTTTGGTCGGAGATCGAAGACCGGCTAGCTGCTTTGCCATCGCAGCACCAAGGCAAGCGAAAGTTCTTACTGCGGACCAGTTATTACGGGCAACAAGTCGAAGTGGACGGGCAGGGAAGGTTGTTGCTACCCGGGGTGCTAAGGGATTCGGCGCAATTGAAGGCCGAGGTAGATGTATTTGGGCAACTCAACTACCTGGAAGTTATGAATCACACCGGAGTGGTCGACAAGCTGAAGAATGAACCACTTACGGATGACGAAATAACAGCTTTGGGTGTGTAACAACAAGTCGGGCCAGTAACACAAGGTCGGGGCCAAGTAGACAATTTGAGACTGGGACAGGCGCGACGCGGCTCGCAACGCGTGACACTGATGGTGTGTTTGGAGTGCCTGTTCGAAGAAGCTGAGTTTGTGCTCGGGCAAGCGGTTTGGGCTTCGGTTCATTTTTCGGGTTTTGGGGATTGAGTGAGGCGCGGTGGGAAGCGGAAGTGAACCACATGTGCCGGTGATGCTGGATGAGGTGCTGGAATGGCTGGACGTAAAGCCGGATGGAACGTACATCGACGCCACGCTGGGAGCCGGGGGCCACTCGGCAGCCATAGCGGCAAGGCTAACGTCCGGAAAGTTGATCAGCCTGGACCAGGACGCACAGGCAATCGCGCTGGCGGCGGAGCGGCTGAAGAAGTTTGGAACGACAGTGAAGTTGGTGGAGTCGTCGTTCTCGAGGATTGCGGAGGTCGCGCACGAGTTGGGGATTCCCGGGGTGGACGGGGTCTTGGCCGACTTGGGAGTTTCGAGCATGCAGCTTGATCAGGCCGCGCGGGGATTTTCGTTCCGCGAGGCGGGTCCCTTGGATATGAGGATGTCAGCCGGGGACGAACTGACGGCAGAGGAGATTGTGAATCGATGGTCGGAGAAGGAAATCGCCGACACGCTCTATCGGGAAGCCGAAGAGCACGATTCGAGAAGGATCGCCAGGGCGATCGTGAAAGCGCGACCCATACGGGATACCGCGCACCTGGCAACGGTTGTGGCAGGGGCCCGAAAGCAATGGGGAAGGCAGAGACTGCATCCCGCAACAAAAACGTTTCTGGCGCTGCGGATAGCGGTGA
>JAFAZL010000507.1 GCA_019239815.1 Acidobacteriota bacterium | reverse complement strand
AATCGTCGCGGCTGCTCGATTCGCCGTTTGTTTTGGCGCAAGCGCTCACCGTAACGAGCTACGCGGTCGCCCTCGGCGGCGCACTACTCGATAACGCACGCTTGTTTGAGCAGGTGCAGCATCTCGCCGTCAGCGATCCGCTGACGGGCCTCGCGAATTATCGCCGCTTGCTCGATGTTCTCGAGAGCGAAACTGAGCGCACCAACCGCAACGGCCGCCCGTTCTCGGTTCTGCTGCTCGATCTCGACGGTTTGAAAAAAATAAACGACACTTACGGTCATCTCACCGGCAGCCGCGCACTCTGCCGCCTCGCCGATACGCTGCGCATCCACTGCCGCGCCATCGACACCGCCGCGCGTTACGGCGGCGATGAATTCGCGCTCATATTGCCCGAATCACAGGAACCCGAAGCGCAGCAAGTCGCCGCGCGTATTCGCGACGTGCTCGCCCACGACGCCGAAACGCCGACACTTTCGGCCAGCATCGGCATCGCAACGTACACGGGAAATGGTGAGCGAATCGAAAAGTTGCTCGCCGAAGCCGACGAGCATCTCTATGCGGAAAAAGCGCTCCGTCGGCCGCCAACAACTGGGACACCCTCTGCCTTGAACATCAGGCGCCGCGCACAGAAAGCGTAATTCGGATCCTACGCGCGGACTCTTACGTTATGCCCCGATCGCTCGAACGCGCCGCCGAGTCCCGCTTACTTCGTTTCGTAATCCTTTAACTGCTCAGTGATTTTTGATTTGTCGCCGACAACCACGATCGTCATCGACTCTGGCTTGATGTATTTCGTCGTCATCGACTGCACCTGAGCCGGTGTCACCGCGTTCACCTTCTGCACGTATGTCTTCAAGTAGTCGTCGCTCAGCCCTTGCAGATCGACATAGCGCAGCTGCCCGATCAGCGCTTGCCGCGATGAGTTTTGAATCACGAAAAGCCCGGAAATGTAGCTCTGGATGCCCTTAAGCTCTTCTTCGGGCGGAGCCTCCTGCTGCAGCCGTGTAATCTCGCCAAAAATTTCTTTCAGCGACGCGCCCGTGTCTTTCGTGGTGACGTCCGCAACTTCCGCCCAGTACGCGTCGTGATACCGCGTCGAAACCTGGCTGCGTGGCGAGTAGGTGTAGCCCTTCTGTTCGCGAATATTCGTGGTGATGCGCGACGCAAACGAGCCGCCGAGCAGAGTGTTCGTTACGCCGAGAGTTATGAAATCAGGATTCGTCGGCCCCGCGACCGGTAATCCCGCATAAATCGTCGATTGCGGCGCGCCCGGCCGATCCGTCACATCGAGCAGGCGCTGCGTTTTTGGTGTAGCCGGCCGATTCTCTGCTGGCGTACCCTTCGCCCACCCGCCGAAACTCTCCGCGATCGCTTTCTTCATCGCCGCCGCATCGAATTTGCCCGCGACATAGAGATGCGCTCGTGCCGCGCCAAAATTCGCTGCATAAAATTTGTGCGTATCGTCGATCGTGATGCCGTTGACGCTCGCTTCGGTCGGCAGCACTTCGCCATATGGATGATCGCCATACATGAGCTTGCGAAACTGCGCGAGCGCGATCTGCGCCGGCTGCGTCTTTGACACCGCGATCTGCCTCAGCATGTTCGTCTTGATCCGTGCCAGCTCCGATTCCGGCAATAGGGGATTCTCGACCACATCCGCGAGCAGCTTCACCGACGCCGGCCCGCTTTCCGACAGAACATCCATCGCGACGGTCGTTTCGTCCACGCCCACGCCGACGCCCAGCGAACTCCCCATCTGCGCCGCCGCTTGGGCCACTTGCTCCGACGACATCGTCTTCGTGCCTTCTTTCAGCAACTCGCCTGTGATGTCCGCCAGCCCAAGTTTGTCGCTGCTTTCATCGATGTTGCCGCTGCGCAACGCCAGGCTCACCGTAACCTTCGGAATATTTCCGTAAGGCACCAGCGACACCTTCATTCCGTTCGGCAGCGCATACGTTTCGTGCGAAGGAACCGTGAAGGCTTTCGGCGCGCTGCCTGCTGGTGGCGCCTGTTTCTGCGCCGCGTTTCCACTAGCTGCTTGTCCGAAGGCCGTCGCCGCAAAGGGAAGCAACATCGCAGCACACAGGCCTCCCGCCGTCAAAATTCGCTTCGCTCGCGCGCTGCTCATCAGTGCCTCCGTGCCGTTCCCCATCACGCTCTCACGCTCTGCACAATTCGATCGACGGATTCTCACGGCTTCGGCCCCGCCCCAGGCTCCGCAGACGCAGCCTTCGGCTCCACAACGAGCACCGTGCGATTCTCTGGCCGCAGATATTCTGCCGCGGTTTTCTGCAGCAACTCCGGCGTAACTTTCTCGAGCTGAGACGCCAGGGTATTCACCTTTCCCGGGTCGTCATCAAACAGCGCGAAGCTCGCCAGGATATCCATCAACCCAAACCCGCCCTGCGTGCCAAACGTGTCATACAAATCCGACCGCGCCTTCACCAAAGCCCGATCAAGCGTCTTCTGATCTACCGGTTTCGTCCGCAGCGGTTCGACGACGCCATCGATCGCCGAGAGAATGTCATCCGGCTTCGTTGATGGGTCATACAAAACATCGGCGATAAACAGCATAGGCCCCTGATAGTTGTATGGGTTCCCGAGCAAATTGATCCCGCCTTCGACGCCGCCCGTGTAGCCGCGCTTCTGTACGAGCTCTTGATGCAACAAGCTGTCGTCACCTTCGATCAAAATCTGATCGAGCAGAATCATCGCGTAATATGCCGGTGTCCCGCGCTCCGGCACGTGATACGCCACCGCGAGAGCTGGCCGCTTCGTCAGCGCATCCGTCTTCGTTTCCTTCTTCTCTTTGTCTTGCCGCGGCTCTTTCAAGTCCGGCTGTGGCGGCAAATTCGAAGCCTTCAGCGGCCCGAAATATTTCTCGACAAATTTCTTCGCCTCTGCCGGATCGAAGTCTCCGACAATCGCCAGCGCCGCATTGTTCGGCGCGTAGTACGTCTTGAAAAAGTCCTGCACCTCGGCAAGCTTCGCCGCCTCGATATCCTTGATGTCGCCGTAAAAATTGTGCGCGTTGTACCAGTTCGAGTTCGCCACCTGCGGTATATCCAGCCATGGAAATCCACCCAGCGGCCGGTTCAGTACGTTCTGCTTCACTTCGCTTCCCACAACGCCCTGCTGATTCGTCAGATTCGCATCGGTAACCGCAAGCCCGCCCATGCGATCGGCCTCGGCCCAAATTGCGGTCTCGAGCTTGTTCGCCGGCAACACCTCAAAATAGTTCGTGAAGTCGAATCGTGTCGACCCGTTCAAAATTCCGCCGTTCGTCTGTACCAGCCTGACGAACTCCATCTTTCCCAGGTTCTGCGACCCCTGAAACATCATGTGCTCGAACAGATGTGCGAACCCGGTGCGGTCGCGCGGCTCGATCCGAAATCCGATATGGTAGTAAACACCGACGCAAATGATCGGCGACGTATGGTCGGGCGACAGCACCACGCGCAGCCCGTTCGGCAGCTTGTAGTACTCAATTGGAATTTTGAATTCGCCGACGCTACTCGCCGGCGCAGCTGTACCTGTAGCGCTCGCCGGGTTCGTACCCGCGTCGGAATCGCCCGACGCGTAAGCCAATCGTGCGCCGCTGAACGCCAGCGCAAGCGCCACGGCTCCCGCCGCCGTGCTTCGTACCACTCGCATCACGTTTCCCACAGTTCAACCCTCCAAATCTCTACATACAGACGCAAATCCGACCGCGAAGTTTCAGTCATCCAGGCCCCAGCCTTTGTAGGGGCGGGGCTTGCTCCGCCCTTCGCTGCGTCTTGGCAACACGCCGCGCTCGCTAGAAAACTGCACGATGCTGCACTCTCTCCTTCGTTTCCAGCGAAAACCGGGGCTCCCCGCCAGCGGCATCCAGAATCCGCGCCGCAACATACTCGCCTACCGCCGGCCCGTGCTTGAACCCGTGTCCGGAGCCGCCGCCGACGAACCAAACGTTGTCAGCGTTAGGATGTCGATCGATCAGAAAATCCCCGCTCGAAGTATTTTCGTACTGGCAAACCCGGGTCTCCACAATCGGCGCCGCGCGAAGCGCCGGAAATCGCCGACCTACATAGGCTCGCACCTGTTCCGCAGCCTCTTCTGACACAATTCGCG
>JAFAZL010000972.1 GCA_019239815.1 Acidobacteriota bacterium | reverse complement strand
TGGCCCTAATTTTCCTGGGCACCGCTTCGGGCTAATTCCTGCGTCCGGCAGCTTCACGTCTTCTGCTTTCCCGGTTCCTCCCAGTGAATCCTTTGGGTCCCTCCCAGAATGCAGCCGCTTGCTTTGGAAGCAGAAGCCTCTCGCTTTTGGTGCCCCAGGAATGGGGCAGAAAAAGGAGAAACAAACCATGTATCTCAATCACGTCCAACTCATCGGCTTCCTCGGCAAGGACCCGGAAAAGCGGCAAGTCCGCGGCAACGGCGCGAATTTCACCGTGCTGTCCGTCGCCACCCAGCAGTCGTGGAAGGACTCGAACGACGAGTGGCAGTCGAAAACCGAGTGGCACCGCGTCGTCGCGTTCAACCGTCTCGGCGAGTCCATCGCCGACACGCTCCACAAGGGCGACCATGTCCTCGTTGACGGACAACTTGTCAGCTCGAAATACGAGAATGAGAACGGCAAATCCAAGAAAGCGAAGGCTGCCAAGTTCGCCATCTTCTGGAACGTGCGCGCGAACTCCGTGCGTCGGCTGAGCCGCGCCGAAGCGGAAAGTCCCGCTGCAGCGGCGGCTCCCGAGCAGGCTTCCCACGAGACACGGTTCTAACGTCTGTACACGAGAGGGCCTCCGGCTTTCGCCTGGAGGCCCTTTTCCTTTTCTCTCTCTGTCCGGCACTCCGGCCAACAAAAACAAACTCCGAACGCCCTGCCAGAAATTGCGCAGGATACGTCTCCTCTGGATTCGCTGAAAGCGGGAATTCAACCAGGGAGTCCAGCGGTTGAGAGCATGTCCCCGCTCTCCTATGCGCCTCAAGTGTCTCGGGCGCAAGGCGGTCGCGGCCATGCCTCTCACGTTTTCATGCGATTGTCCCTTGTGCGAGATGGAGCGCCATCTCTTACGCGCGGTGAATGTATGTGGAAGTGCTTGCCTCGCAGCCCTCGGCTTTTCATCTCCGGCGGAACTTCTCGAAGTTCTCAGAGCCGTGCCTGTTCACACCCCGTCCGATGACGTCTTTCGTCTTCTGTTTCGCCTGCGGCCGGCAGACCTGGACTTTGTCGAGAGCTTACTCGTGCTCGCCTTCGTCCCCATGCTGCATCGAACGATCCATCGCGTTCTTCTGTATCAGCCATTGCTCAACGAGGAGGACATCACACAGCAAGCGCTGGCCAGTATGCTGGAGATCTTGCGCTCCAGAGAGATGGTGGAGCGAAAATCCCACTACGCCTTTGCCGTGTCGCGCGCCCTCAAGCGCAAACTCTTCGCCTGGGGACGCCGCGAAGGGCGCAGCCATCAACAGTTCCCGACGATCGGCGATGCTCCGGAGCCTCTTAGTTCCGCCGACGCCTTCGAAGAACAGGCGCAGCTCCGCCATTTTCTCTATCGGTCTCTCAAACGGGGTGAATTAACAGACGCCGAACTCGATCTCCTGATTCGCTTCAAGCTGGAGGGAATGAACGGTAAGGACCTTCTTGTTGGAAATGGAAACGCTGCGAATACCACACGTCAGAGAATGAAGCGCTTACTGGCGAAACTACGACGCTTGGCGGCGCGAGCTTAGGGTGAGTATGGGCTCAACTTCTGTACCTGCGGCATTGACAAGTTACGTGACGTGCGTAAATATTTACGCAGAATGCGTAGCTCGCCGATTCTTGAGGCGCTGTTTCCGGCCGTCCGCCAGGGAATCCTTGCGGCTACGTTGTTATCTCCCGACAAGAGCTGGTATCTGTCGGAACTCGCCGCTCATCTCAATACGTCCCCATCCAGCCTCCAGCGGGAGCTCGAAGCCCTGGCTAGGAGTGGCATTCTCACGCGGCGCGAGGACGGTCGCAGGACCTACTACAAGGCGGACACGGACTCGCCTGTTTTTGGCGAACTCCACGCCTTGCTTTCGAAGACCGCCGGAATTGTACCCGTCCTCAAGGACGAACTCGCTGGCTTCCGCAATCGCGTTCAATGGGCCGCCATCTATGGCTCCGTCGCCCGCGGAGAAGAGCGGACAGACAGCGACATCGACCTCCTCGTCGTCGGAAGTGTCGGCATGGCAGATCTAGTGCCTTCCTTGCGGCGGATCGAGCAGCGCTTCGGCCGCGAGGTTAACGTTACCCACTATTCCGCGGATGAGTTCCGCGCTAAGCGCGCGGCACCGGATCACTTTCTCAATTCCGTTCTCAAAGGTAAGCTGATCACCATCGCGGGTTCACTGGATGACTTGGAAAAAACTGCAAGCGGCCGGCAGGATGCAGCCCCACACGACCAGCAAAAGAGAACTCGACAATCTGCGCGCGCTCATCGAGCGCGATCTTGAAGACGCCTCCATCGACCAATTGTCCGACGACCGCCGCCATGCCACCGCATACAACGCCGCATTGCAGGCGGCCAAGATGGCCATCCCTTGCTCCGGCTATCGCCTCGCCTCCACGCCGGGCCATCATCGGCCGACCTTCGAGGCGGCTCGTCTGGCACTCGGATCATCCGCGGTCAAGTCTCTCGATTTCTTCGAAACCTGCCGCCGCAAGCGCAATGTGATCGACTATGACCATGCCTCCGTCGCTACGCAGACCGAAGCCGAGGAAATCCTGCGGGAAGCGACGGCTTTCTTCGAACTCGTGGAACGCTTGATCGCCGCGCATCATCCCAAGCTGACTCCCTGACCCGTCGCTACACTCCCGACTTGTGTCTCCGGACATGCTTGTTTTTCCGGTCCCGCAAATTTATTTAGCGCTGCGCGACACGTTTTTCTCCTGAAACGCTGAATAGATGGGATAGAGGAAAGTTCGCACGCGAGTCCCGGGTGCCGCCGTGCGGCGTCACGACGCAACAGGCAAGTTGGCCACCTAGCGTATCTCTGGACCAGTGCGTTCCGGCCGCGATCCAGTGTACCCGTGGAGATGCGGGCTTCCCTCGCATTGCACTTGGCAATGCATTCCGTCGCTGAGGTCCTCCATGAATGTCGTAAGAATCCGCTTCCTCACGGTTCACTCGTTTCGCTTCCTGGTCCTGTTCGGTTTGGCTTTGGCCCTTGCCGCGCCACTCCTGGCGCAAGGCAATTCTCCCTGGGAGAACGCCGTCAATGTTCTGCAGCAGGCGTTCACCACCACGATTGCCCGCGGTCTCGCTTTGGTATCGATTGTCGTCGCCGGTCTCACGTTCGCTTTCGGCGAGGGTGGCTCAAAACGTGTTCTCGCTGGCGTCCTCTTCGGCGTCGGCATGGCCATCGCAGCCGTGAATTTCCTCGCATGGCTCTTCCCGGCGTAGGGGCACTGGAGGTTCCTATGTACGAACAGACGCGCATCAATGCGGTCCAGCGTTCGCTCTCGCGGCCGCTCACCATTCTCGGAGCCGAGCGAAAGCTGTTCTTCTTCGCCATGTGCGTCGGCGCCGCGACTTTCAACCTGCTCGGTAGCCTGCGCGGCGGCATTCTCACATTTCTTCTCTTGTTTTTCTTTGCGCGCTGGGCAACTGCGACCGATCCACAAATTCTGCGCCTGCTCTTTCTAGCGGCACGGTTCCGCCGCCAGTACGACCCCATGAAGTTTCAGCCCGTCCCCGTCATACGGAGCGGCCCATGCTGAATCTGAGGCGCATTTTTCAGAACTACGAAGAAGCCGGCGCGTTCAATTCCATGGTTAACCTGTTCGGGTTTGTGGGACCCAAGGTATTTCTCACCAAGACTGGCGAACCCGGAATCGTCTTGGAACTGCAGGGCGTGGACTACGAATGTCTCGATCAGGCCTCCATCGACATCGCTACCAAACGCTTGGAATCTGCGCTGCGCATATTTGATGAGCGCTATCGCGTCTACCAACTGCTGTTCAAGAGAAACAGTCACGCGATTCCCCACACCTATTGCGGAAACGCCGTTGTGGACTCGGCCGTACGAAATCGGATCGCCTATCTTGGGGAGAAGGCCGAGTCTCTGTTCTCGCTTTCGATCGTTCTCGTCGTGCTTGGTCCGCCACTCCGTACCCAACGCCCTCTTGGCGATTCGTTGTTGCAGTTTTCCGCTGATCCCGGGACCACCCTCGTTGAACTCCGCGGCCGTTTTTCCGCACAGGCCTTCGTCATCCTCAATACCCATGACATCGCGAAAGCCGAGGCAGCCCTCGAGCAGAAGGCACAAAACTTCTGCGCACAAATCCGGGACTTCGTTTCGGTGCAAATCGTCGGCAAGGATCAGGCGTTCTCGATCTTAAAGCGCACCCTGAACTTCGACACTCGGAAGCTCGACAACGCCCAGCGTAAACACGACACCTTTCTCGACTACTACCTTTGCGAATCCCATCTCGAATGCCATCGCACCCACCTGCGCGTGGACGACTTTTACGTCAAAGTTCTCACGCTCAAGGAACCATCCGCCCAAACCTTCCCACTCCTTTTGAAAGGTTTGCTCGACATTCGTGCCAACTACCAAGTCGTCACCGAATGGAAGAAGGAAGATCCTGGAAAAACCCGGCGGACCATTCAAACCAAGCGCCGGCACCACCACAACACCAAACGTTCATTCTTCAGCCAAGTCAACCTGACCGACCTGCCCGTCCAGGACACACTGCTCGACGACGCGAAAGAATCCCAGGTGCGGGAACTCGGGAAGGGAATCGAAGAAATCGAGCTGCACGGCAACTACTTCGGCCAGTTTTCGCTGACCATCGTCATCTACGATTGCGACCTCGCCGCAGTCGAAAGCGCCGCAGCCGAGTGCTACAAGGTTTTTAACGTCCACGACGCGCAGCTCTACGACGAGCGCTACAACCTGTTGAATGCCTTTCTCGCCGCGGTGCCCGGCAACTACGCGTTCAACCTGCGATACCTCTATCTTCTGAACACCAACTATGCCGACCTTTCATTTCTGTTCACTCTGCATTCCGGCGAAACCCGCAACCGCCATCTTCGGCAGGAGTATCTCGCCGTCCTCGAAACCAATCACGGCACGCCGTATTTTTTGAACCTGCATTACCGCGATACGGCGCAC
This sequence comes from Acidobacteriota bacterium, assembly GCA_019239815.1. The sequence continues at coordinate 8,246 of JAFAZL010000972.1, read as the reverse complement.
ACCATGATTTTGGGGCGAACCGGCAGCGGTAAATCGTTCCTCTTGAACTTCCTGATCACCAATCTCCAGAAATACGATCCGTTTACTTTTATCTTCGATGTCGGTGGCAGCTTCGAAAGCCTGACGCGCTTGTTTGGTGGCTCGTACTTGAATATTGGAACCGAGTCCACTTCGTTCACCATCAATCCGTTCTGCATGCCGCCGACTAAGGCAAACCTCGATTTCCTCGCGCTGTTTGTCAAAGTCTTGCTCGGCAGCGTTGTCGGGAAGCTCGACCCCGCGACCGATCGCGCCATCTACGAACAGATCGAAAACCTCTATTCACTTGATCCCACCTTGCGCACCCTGGATGTCCTGGCGAACACATTGCCCAGGTTTGTCTCTGACGCGCTTGCGAAATGGCTGCGCGGTGGCCAGTTCGGATTCCTCTTCGACAATTCGAAAGACACTGTCTCCTTCTCCCGCTTTCAGTGCTTCGACTTCCAACTTATGAGCCGCTATCCGGAACTGTTGGAGCCTTTGCTCTTCTACATTCTGCATCGCGCCCACCGTGAAATCGCTTCCACCTTCAAGGCGTTTTTTATCGACGAGGCGTGGGTGTTTCTACGAAACCCGAGCATCCGGCAGTACGTCATGAAAACCTGGCGCAAACATAACGCGGCGATGATCCTGTCGACGCAACCCTTGACGAACTGAAGCGCTCGGAACTGCTCGACGTAATTGTCGAAACCTGCGCCACCAAGATCTTCCTGGCGAATCCCAACATGGATCAGGAGTTGTATCGCAGGCAGTTTCACCTGAACGATACCGAGGTCGATTGCATCACCAATCTCATTCCTAAACGGCAATTTCTCATCAAGACTCCAGAACTCGCCAAAGTCGCCAATCTGAACGTAGATGCACGCAGTTATTGGCTCTACACGAACGACCCCTACGACAACCAGAAACGACGCGAGGCTTTTGAAGCTCACGGCTTCGAGAAAGGGCTCGATGTCCTTGCGGGGACCCAGCAGTGATTCAGGCGGCAAGTTGCTTGAAGGGTTTGCTGACCTTGAGTTCCCCGATCGTGATCTTTAGCGAGACGCAGCCTTCCAAAGGAGAACAAGCCCCATGACTTTTCTTTTTTCCAATCAGACAAAAAGCCGATTCGCGCGAATGGCCGTGCTCTTCGCGGTTGTGGCTTTCACCTTCACTCCACGAGCCGGGGCCGGACCCGATGCAGCGCGCGTTGTGCGCTATGGAAAGGAAGACATTGTTACGGTCCATGCCAAATTGCGTTTTTCCACGCTCATTGTTCTTCCGGACGATGAAGAAATTCTCGACTTCACCACCGGCGACCGCGATTTCTGGATCGTTAACGGCGTGCACAACCTCTGCTACGTGCACCCTGCGCAAGCCGGCATCCGCAGCAATCTCAACCTCATCACCGCCAGCGGCCACGTCTATTCGTTTCTCCTGACTGAGATCAGCAGTGACGGTAAGGCCGAGCCCGACCTGAAACTCTTCGTCGAGCAGAAAGACGGAACCACGTCGTCGGGCCCACTTCGCGGCTACGTGCGCGCCGCGGATGCGGAGGCCTACAAGAAGGAAATCGAAGCCGCTCGCAACCAAGCCGCCGAACAGGTACGCGCCGCGGAAGCGCGCGCTTCGGAAGAGATCAATCAGTTCCGCTCTGCTTACGCGACCAAACTTCAGTTCGATTACACCCTCGACTCCAAATCTTTGGCGGAACCGTTTCGCGTCTCGGCGATCTATCACGACGCTTCGTTCACCTACATTCGCTCCGCAGCTCGGGAAAAGTCTTCGTTGTACGAGATCAAGGATGGCAAACCGAACCTTGTCAATTTTCAAGTCGAGAACGGCGTCTACGTTGTCTCGAAAATTCTTGATGCCGGTTATCTCGCAGTCGGTAAGAAGAAACTGAATTTCAACCGGCAAGTGGCAGTGAAGTGAGACCACGATGACATCGCCTTCGCCCATTCAGGATAAAGCGCCGAAGCCACCGGGACTTCTCCCCAAGAATGTTCAGTCCTGGCTTTTGGCGGGCCTTGCGCTCGTCATGGTCGTGATCATGTGGATGACCGGCGGGAAGAATCCCACCAACCCGGCGCGCGGGATTCCTTCCGGTGCCGGAGTGCAGCCGCCACTCGAAGTCAACCAAGGCAAAATCCTCGAACTGCAGAATCGCATTCAGGAATTACAGCGTCAGCAGAGCATCGCGCAAAGTGCGCTCGCGCAGCAAAGCCGGACTTTTCCGGGGAACCAGGAACCAACGGCGGGGACTTCGGAACGCGCCGAAGATCCCATTCAAGCGGAACGTAGAAAGCGTGCCTACCTCTCCTTGTTCGCTTCGAATGTTGCTTTGAGCTATCGCAAAACCTCGCAAGCTCCTCCGTCCCAATCTCACGAGACGCAAGAGATTTCGTCCCACGCGGCGGCTGCCGACTCCGGCGCCGCGCAGCTGGCCGACTTCTGGAAGGCCCTGCAATTCCCCCCGCCCCCTATGGCCGCTACCGTTCCGCCACGCAAAGACTCCGCTGCGGAAGCACCGCGAAAGGAGGATCTCCAAAATCCTGCCGCCGCGCCGGCTGGTGCACCGGTTGCGGCGACAGGAAAGACCTACGTTCTCTTTGAAGGAACCGTTCTGGAAACCGTTCTCATCAACCGACTCGACGGCCAGCTTGCCGGCCCCATCGAGTGCTTGCTCTCAAACGATGTGTACTCCCATGACCGCCAACATCTTCTGGTTCCGGCGGGGTCGAAAATCCTCGGCGAAAGTCGCAGGGTCGAAAGCCTCGGCCAGACACGGCTGGCGGTCAGCTTCCACCGTCTCATCATGCCGGACGGATACTCCGTGAGCCTCGACCGCTTCCAGGGGCTCAACCAAATCGGCGATGCCGGTTTGCGCGATCAGGTCAACAACCACTACTTGCGCATCTTCGGGACATCACTTGCGATCGGAGCGATCGGCGCGGTGGCGGAGGCAGGTACGTCCGGCGCTTTGACTGCCTCCGGCGGCGACTTGATGCGTCAGGGTTTGGCGCAAAGCATGGGCCAGTCGTCCGCTCAGATTCTCGACCGCTTTCTCAACATTCCCCCGACCATCACCATCCGCGAGGGGCACCGGATCAAAGTCTACCTGTCGGGCGACCTCGCGCTGCCCGACTATGCGAATCACACCATGCCCTCGAATCTCTGAGGCACGAAAGGAGAACGTTCATGTGGCGAAAGATTCTAGTCGTCGTTCTGGTTGCTGTTCTCTCGGTGACGACCGCCTCGGCGCAGATCGGTCTCGGCGGCATCGTCTACGATCCGACCAACTACGCCAATGCGCTGCTCCGGTACAACCAGCTGGTCCAACAGCTGATCCAGCTCAAGCAAACCTACGACCTCGCGCTGCATATGGCGCACAACCTGCAAAACATGCCCGCACGCTATCGTGCGGCGTTCTCGCAATGGCGGAACCTCACCGCTCTCGACGTGTATGGCAATACGGCCGAGTGGGTGAATGGGGTGAACTCCGGCCTAGACGTTCCTGCTGGCTACCAGCAGGCCACCACCCAACTCGGAGTCTACGACCCCGCCATGCTTGCCGGCATGACACCCGACGAATTGGCGCGCGTGGAATCTCAATATGCGTCCGTCGAACTCGCGGACGGCGCGAATGCCAACGCGCTCACCGCAGTCGGAGCGATTCGGGCGAATGCTCAGCTGCTCGAGAACCAGCTGAACAATCTCGAACAGGACTCGTTATCCGCGGACCCCAACCTGAACAGTGAAGTCGAAGTCCTCAACAAGATCAGCGCGGCCAACGTCCTCACTTTGCGATCGGTGCAGGACTCCAACAAACTCCTCACATCTCTGCTCGAACAAGAGGTCATCGCTTCCAAGCAACAGCGCGAGACAACCGCCAACGCGATCAACGCCGACATCAGCCGCCGAGCGAACCTTCTCGCCAACATGAATCAGGTGGCCGGAACACTCGCCGATTCCTTGCAGAACTTCCGCATGCCGTAGGTCAGTAACGCATTGAAGGAGCCGTGCCGTGCAGACCGATTTCCTGCAGTTCATGTATCAGGCTATCAACAATCTTCTGACGCAGAACCTCGGCTTCTTCGATGCCATGGGCCAGAACCTCTTCCGTATGTTCGCCACGATCCTCGTTGCCTGGTACGGGATTAAGTCCGCATTGGCCGCGGCCGGCGGTAAGTATGCTTTTCAATTCGACAACTTTGCGAGCTTGCTCCTCACCATCGCCTTCGGCTTCGCGATGGTTAATTACTACAGCGCTCCCATCCCGGGTATCGGGTCAAGCTTTCACAACCTCATTACCAACGAAGCGCAATTTCTCGCCAATCGCATCAATCAGGCCGAGGTGCAAACGATCGTCACTCGCATCGCGGATTTCGAGGCGCGTATCGACGCGCCGGGCGTAACCGATCTGCTCGGAACCATCCTCTACGCCATCATCATTATTCTTCTCGCCGCCGCTCAAGCGATCGCCATCGTGGTGATCGCCTATGGCTTCATCGCGGCAGCGGTGTGTGTCCTGGTGGGTCCCGTGTTCGTCCCGTTCTTCATTGTGCCGAGGCTGGAATGGCTATTCTGGGGTTGGCTGCGATGCTTCATCCAATACGCCTTTTATGAAGTGATCGCAGCGGCCGTCGTCTACATCATCGGCAACCTGATTGTCGGCGTCTTAACGCTGCAGCCGGTGGGCGCCATCTCCATCGTCCAGCTCGTCGGCTGGTTTCCCGTCCTGTTTATCACTTTTCTCTCGTCGATCTACGTCCTGCTCAAGGTGCCGGCGCTGACCAATCACATCTTCAGCGGAACCGCCGGCGGATCGTCGGCCGGTTTGCTGGAAGCCCCCAGCGCCATCCTGAACCGGGTGATGTGATGGAACAAGATCGTTCATTCCACGACGCCAAGCGGCTGTACCTCGAGTCCTACGGGGACCCCATGGTGACCAACACCTATCTCAAGATCGCATTGGTGCTCGTCTCACTCATCGCCGTGGCCCTCGCGCTGATCGATCTCCGTACCATTCGGACGTTCCGTGATTTCCGCCCTCTCATCATCCGCATCGACGACCTCGGCCGCGCGGAAGCGATCAACTACCACAACCTCGAGTACAAGCCGCAGGATGCCGAAACTAAGTACTTCCTTTCGGAATTCACCAAGCTCTACTACCGCAGGAACCGCTACACCATCCAGGATGATTTCGCGAAGTCCTTGTACTTTCTGGACGGCAAGCTCGCGAATGGGATTCTCGACGCCTACCGGAAAGATGACATCATCCGCAAATTTCTCACGAACTCCACTGTGCCCGCCGTCGATGTTGATGTGAAAAAGGTCGCTCTCGAAGAGTTGCAGAACCCGCCCTATCGTGCCCGCGTCGATTTCTATCTCGTGTACTACTCCCCCGCCGATCACAGCGAGCTGAAGCGGGATCTGTACACCGCCAATTTCGTCTTCGTTTTTCAGGCGCACGTGCCCAACGAATTGATCCCCATCAACCCGTTGGGTCTCACTGTGACGTACTTCCGCGAGGATCAGGCGTTCAAATGAAACTCCCGTCGGAGATCAGGGACACAACCGGTCGCGGGCCGACACTTCGCGTCCTCTCGGGAAAGACATTCACCCAGAACAGAAAGCAATCACAACTCCCATGATTGCCAACGCACTTCTCCTCACCATCGCCGTCCTTCTCGGCTACGGCTTCTGGCTTCTCGATCAGCTGAACTTCATGGCTCCGTACCGAAGCGTGCTCGTTCACGAATACGGAACCACCATTCTCGTCGCCATCGCCGTTTTGTTCGTCAACGTGTTTGGATCTGCTCTCCTTCTACAACGCAAGTTTCTTCTCAAAGATACCGGGCGCAAGCTTTCGCACCTCGATCGTCAATTCCGCGTCCGCCAAATCGAGATGCCTGTACCGGAAGACGAGGAGATTTCTCGCGATGTCGCGTGAGCCATTTCCCGACAATACAAGAACTGGTCCGGAGCAAGAGGCGCGTGCTCCGCGCCGATCCGTTGCCCCCTCAATGGAGGGACGTTCGCAGTCTGAAACCGAGCCGCAAGACCCCATCGATCGAGATCGCGTAGAAGCAGAAAGAGCGGACACCGGAGGCGTTGGACAAAACCCGCGCGTACAACCTTCGCGACCGCGCCTATTTCCTTCGCGCTTCGGAACTCCAAACCTTACTCGAAGTAGGTACGTTCCGGGCCATTGCCGCTCGCGATCTCGCCCGCATCAGCTACGGCGGCGACACGCAGAGAATGGAACGCGAGATTCGCCGCCTTCGCGAACAGTCTTTGCTCTCCGAGAGAATCGTTCGCACGGGTCGCCATCGCACTACACGGCTTCTCGCACTCACTAGGACGGGCGCCCGTCTCGCGCGAAGTTCCGGCGCCCTGAAGCAGGGACAGATCCTGCATCAGGGTTTCGTCAAACCGCGCGAAGCGAAGCACGATGCCGATTTATATCGCCTATACCATGCGGAGGCGAAACGCATCGAGAAAGCCGGAGGGCGGCCGGTCCGCGTCGTTCTCGACTACGAACTAAAACGCAGTCTCAACCGCGATCTTGCCGCGCTCCCTCCCGAAGAACAATCGGCGGAAGAACGCGAGCACATTGCCGAGCGCCATGGCCTTGCGTTCGTCAACGGGAAGATACCTGTGCCGGACCTGCGCATCGAGTACGACACCTCCGACATGGAACGCAAGCATATCGATCTCGAACTCGCCACGCGCAACTATCGGCCACGCGCACTCGCCGACAAGGCCAGAGCCGGCTTCTCGCTGTACGCTGCGCGTCAGGATGCCCAGCGTCTGCGCCGCGTCCTCGATCAACGCGAAATCACCGCAGAGATCCTGACTCTATGAATCACGCGCAGTCCAAGATTGATGCCATTCAAGCGCTCGGCTATACCGAAACGGAATCCCGCTTCCTCTACCTTGTGGCCACGCATTCTGGTTACTTTGTCGCCCGCCAATTCCTAGGGTTCGCCGGCGCGCAATGGGGCAAACGCACCACGCTGTTTTGGACCAAGCTTCAGGCCAGCCGACACGGACAAATCCATCGCTTTGCGATGGGCGGCGCTGTCTATCATCTATTCTCCCGAGCCATCTACCGCCAGATCGGACATGAGAACCTCCGCAATCGCCGCGAACACGAGTACGAATACATCCGCACACGCCTCGCCATGCTCGATTTCGTCTTGGGGAATCTTGACAACCAATACCTCGAAACCGAGCCGGACAAGGTCGCCTTCTTCTGCAGCGAGCTGAACATTGCGGCCCAGCATTTGCCGTCCAAAAGCTACGGCAGCCGGCACTTGGTCACGCCCACCACCCGCTACTTCGTAGACCGCATGCCGATCTTCTTTTCGCCGTTGCCCATGCCCCGCGTCGTGACCTTTACGTATCTGCAGGGCCCGGAAACGAATCTGTCGGGATTCGCTCATCACGTGCAGATGTATCTCTCGTTGTTTCGGCAGCTCGCGGAATTTCGGTTTTTGTTCCTCGCGCGAGACGACGCGCAGTTCCATCGGGCCACGGAACTCTTCCGTGATCTCGTCACGATCCCGCTGCAATCCAACCCTGCCGATGACCTTCTGCGTTATTTCCGCATTCGCAAGTCTTGGGACCTCGCGCAATACGCCGCCGTTACCGAAGGCGACCTCATCTTTCGCAACGTTGCCAAAGAACACTTCGGTGGCTCGCGCTTCGAACATTTCTATAGGGCCTGGAAGGTCGGCCGGGTTTCGGAAGACGAGATCCGAGCGCAACTGTGCGGGAGTGATGTGCCGCATGCGGTCCAGTTCGACACGCAGATTCTTCATGCCGTAGGCCCTGGAAATTCGGAGGTCAACCGGTGAAGAAGGCAATTCTTACATCCTGCACCGCTCTCTGTACCGAGCTCTTCACCTTGTGGCCCGGCATCTTCCGAATCGATAAGAAGATAGCGGAAGCAAAACCGAAAACCAGCCGGGTAAAAACTACAAAAACGGGCGGGAGCGGGAGCGACCCCACTTTTCGGGCTTTCAGCCGCCCAAAAAGTTTTTGGGGTCGCTCCCGCCCTGCGGCACCTCAGCCTGTGCCGGTAGTTTTTCCCCGGTGAAGTAGAGCGGTATTCCGAAGCACGATTCCAAGGAGGGAACCATGCCCATCGTCAAGAAAGCGCCAGCCATTCTCACCAGAGAAGTGCGCCTCGAAGAGCCGGTCAGCACGCTCCTCGATGA
>JAFAZL010000885.1 GCA_019239815.1 Acidobacteriota bacterium | reverse complement strand
TGCCTGTGGCTCCGACGCTTTCACAAATTTGGGCCGAGCGATCTTCAGGCTGATCGTCGCAGACTACTCCACCACGCACCATGTTGCCGTTCTTGTCGAGAATCCAGACCGCATCCAGACCCGATTTGAAGGCGTTTTGCAGGATTTTCTCGGTAGGCTCGTCGCTATTTGCCTGAACCTGGCGGGCGAGATTGCGCAGACGCGGCAGGGAACCGCGGCCGAAATCGTTCATCAGCGATTGCGTTTGTTCGGAGGCGATTTCGAGCGGGCGTGGGAACCAGCGTCCGAGCGTGCGATTGAGCAGGGAATAGCTGACGAAAAACATGAAGACAACGGGCAGGAGCGAGAGCGCCATTGCGCCGACGACCATCTTCGTTTTGAAGCGGGCACCAAGCTGATCTTTGCTGCGTTCGGCCCAGAGACGAAGGATGGTGCGCGTGAGAATCAAGCCGAAGACGAGAAGCGCAGCTGTGATGAAGCTAGAGACCGAGTACAGCCCCATGACGGCTCGCCAGTTGCCGGGTTTGAAGGGAACGTCGAGCGAGCCGAAGGTGAAGATGGCCGCGAGAAGTAGGGCGATGGTGATGCCGCCGAAGACGAGCGTCCATCGCTGGCGCGGGCGGAGGCTCACGCGGGCACCGAGGCAGAGGAGTTTGAGGAAGTAAGAGAAGTAGAGGACGGGGAAATCGTCGATGGTGCTTCAGTAAGCGAAGTCGGTCCCGCGATTTCGTTTGGCAGAAAAGTTTTGAGAGGGCAGCCGCCGCAGATTGGATTTTTTGGACGGCAGTAGCGTTTGCCGGTTTGGACGATGAGTGCGTGGAACTCGTTGTAGAGGCGCGGATCACGTGGAAGTTCGCGCTCGAAGAGCTGGCGGATTTCTTCGTAATTGAGCGGGCGAGACTTGCCATCGCGGACAAAGTGAAGTTGGTGGCCGTGGCGTTCAAGGATACGGCGGGCGTAGGCATCGACCACGAAAACAGGATGGCCGACGGCGTAGAGAAGGATGGAGTCGGCGGTTTCGGGTCCGATGCCGTGGATGGCGAGCAATTGCGGACGAAGAGTTTGCGTCTCGGCGCGCGCCATTTTTGCGATAGAGCCCTGGTATTCGTCGCGAAGGAATTTGACGAAGGCTTTTAGTTTTTTTGCCTTCTGGCGGAAATAGCCTGAGGAGTGAATCAGTTTCTCAAGACGCGGCAGTGAGACGCATTCGATGGCGCGTGGGGTCAGTAGTTTCTCACGGCGTAGCCTTTCGATGGCGGGTTCGACATTTGTCCACGAAGTGTTTTGGACGAGGATGGCGCCGACGATGACCTCAAAAGAAGTGCGACCGGGCCACCAGTGCTGCGGGCCGTGGGCCGCAAAGAGGGCCTCATAGTATTCCCGAAACGAATTTGAGCGCAGGGGTGCCCGCTCTGGAGTTGCGGCGGGGTGTGGTTGGGATGCCACAGTTGTCTCGTTCGCACAATATCGGTCGCACATAGCCAAGTCAAGAACGGTTGGCGAAGGAGTGCTTGGGGGTACCATCCCCCTATTTTTTGAAAGAGTGCGCAAGTCATTGCGGATCAGTGAGTTCGAGGAGGGGTCAAAAACAGGAGTGTGGAAGGCATTGATAGGGCGGGAGATGCGTCGGTGCGTGGAAGCGAATTGAGAGGGAGGAGTGAGGTACATGAAAGAGTCTAGCACGGCAGAGATAACAAGTCAATACATATTTAGGGAGTGGTATTCATTCGAAGTGGCGGGTGAGGCGGGATGTTGAGGTCGGTTTGAGGCTCGAATTGGGTGGCGTAGTGCGAATGGAAAAACGCCGGCAGCGATGCCCTTCGAGGGTAACTGCAGGCTGGCGCTACCACTCAAGACTCAAGGACCGTGCGGACATGGAACGCAGCATGCTGCGCCCGTACAAAATCGAGGTGACGGGCCGGTGTTGAGAAGAGTGGTGATTTTGAGACGGAGAGAAGTGGGAGGACTGCGTGCGGAGTCGTCGAGTGAGGCTGGCCGAATGGACGGAGTTTCCTTAAGAGCAACTTAGGGTTTTTGGCGGCTGGTTCGAACGGAGGGGTGAGGCGAGTGACGAAAAATGGCGCTGAAAGAGCGCGTTTTGTGAAGTGCTGACGAAAATTGCCGATGTCGTTGAAGGACCTGTACTTGAGGGCAGGTATTAGCGACTTCAAAACGGAGTGACAAGTTCCGGCTACCGTTGCGAGCGGTGATTGCATAACGTGAGCGTTGGGTTCGAAGGCTCTGGGAGTGTGTGGATGTCTGTCCGGCTCGGTGAAATTCTCGTCAAGGAAGCCCTGATCACGCAGGATCAGCTGCAGAAGGCGCTGGAGTTTCAGCGCTCGAATGGCGGCAAGCTGGGCTC
>JAFAZL010000831.1 GCA_019239815.1 Acidobacteriota bacterium | reverse complement strand
GGACGCAAGGGCATCGCGGCGAATCGCTGCGAAGAATCGGCACGTTCACTTGCTAGACTTTCCAACCACGCGCTGAGCGCTGGCATCCAAGTCGCGTGTCCGTGGTACCCTCGATGCGCTCGGAAACGGTTTTGTCTCTCGAGAGCGAAGTGAACTCGGATATTCAGCCGCCGCCGTCCGCGCATCGACTCACGGAACCATCCTTCATGATCGTCCGCACCGTCGAACAAGTCCGCCGCGCCTTCCGGATCGTCGCTGGATTTACTCTGTTGCTGGCCGGGGCGGTGATGATTATCACGCCGGTCCCGGTTGGCTCGTGATTTTCCTCGGATTGAGCCTCTTGGCAGCTGAGTTTATCTGGGCGCGCCGTTTAATGGATCGGATGAAGCGGGAAGGCGAACGCGTCCGTGACGTAGTCTGGTCTATCGGCAAGGGCGCTCCGTCGGCCGATGCTGTCAGCGATGCACCTCCCGCGAACAAGCCTGAATAAACTTGAATCATCTGGAGCAACAAATGGACGTAGGTCTGATCGGCCTGGGCAATATGGGCACTGGCATGGCGAAGAGCCTTTTGCGCGCCGGTCACCGCGTGACGGTGTTCAACCGCACTCAGACGCGAGCACAAGCATTGCGCACCGACGGCGCGATTGTTGCCTCGTCACCTGCGGACGCGTGCCGAGCCGGGATCGTGATCACAATGCTCGCCGACGATGCGGCGCTTGAGTTTCAAGTCTTTGGCGATGGCGGCATTCTGGCTTCGCTGCCTCGCGGCGGTATTCACGTTTCCTGTAGCACCATCAGCGTCGCATTGAGCGACAAACTAACCGCGTCACATTCGGCGGCTGGTCAGACGTTCATATCTTGTCCCGTCTTTGGCCGACCCAATGCTGCCGAAGCCGGCCAACTCGCAGTCGTGGTCGCGGGATCGAGTGATGCAGTCGACCGTTGCAAACCGCTCTTTGAATCACTCGGCCCGAAGCTGCTCGTCGTCGGCGAAAAACCGTCGCTCGCGAACGTCGTAAAGCTCTCGGGAAATTTTTTGATCGCCAGCGTCTTGGAATCACTCTCCGAAGGGCTAGCATTCGCCCGAAAATCCGGCGTCGATCCGGCCGTTCTTCTGGACTTTCTCACCTCGACCCTCTTCAACGCGCCAGTCTACAAAACCTACGGCGGACTGATTGTGGAAGGGAACTACGACAAAGTCGGTTTCGCGTTGCCGCTCGGACTCAAAGATACGCGCCTCGTTCTTCAGGCGGCTGAGGCAAAGAACGTTCCAATGCCGATCGCGAGCCTGGTGCGAGACCGTTTTCTGACCGCGATGGCTAGAGGAAATGGTGATAAGGATTGGTCGGCCCTCGGGCTAATCGCTGCCGAGGACGCCGGGCTTCCGCCGAGGCACGAATAATCCGTAAGTCTTTCTTTACAAGCTAGTTACAATCGATTCGAAGTGCACTCCTTATGCCGACGGAAGCGGTCGGGCTATTTTTTTGACAAAAACCTGTCCTAATGGGCAAATGTTTGCACACCGCGCTGGATCCGCCAGTCTCCTTCTTCCGTAACGATTTGTAAGTCGCTGATTTTAATTGACTTAGACATGTCAGGAATGTCGATGGGTGCCTGTACCTTGGCCCGAGGCTTGCTTCAATCCCGTACAGAGTTTCGTGTATTCGCTGTGGTGAAGTTATGTCCCCCGAATCGCCAGCCGGCCTAGGTCGGGCCGACCGCTGGTGCGTCCCAATGCCGCGCCGAGGGCACCGCAAGTTCCTGCGATACGCCATGGACCAGCCTTCAGGTCGGCATCAGTCAGCTTGATTCTCCCTTGAGGAAGTCGGAGGCGGGGGGCGGCTGATTCATCCGCTAGGTATTCCCCGGGGTCGGACACGAGGACGTAACCCTCCGTCTCTCCCTGAAAAAACGGCCAACGACTTATTCGGATCAATCAGGTCTGAGCTGTTAGGAGACGATCCTTGCAATCGCGAAAGAAAAACATCCTTCTTCAAATCAACACTCGTTGGCGCGTCGTGATCTGCACCGCCTTGATTGTTCTCGTGGCAAGCGTCGTTGCTTACGCCGACTTCCCAGGCATTACGTACAACTACTGGATCGATTTCGAAAACGCCACAATCGGCGTCGCGCCGACCACGACCACGCTTGCAGCGTCGTCCCATGGCTCCGGCGAATCTTGGATCATGAGCAATCCTGACAGCGCGCTGACAGTCGCCTCCAACGCACAAGACGGAATTTCCGGAGCGACTGGTAATCGTGGTCTCCAGTATTCGACCGCGAACGGCGGAGTCGACTACGTCGCCATGTTCTTGCCTTCCACGCAAAATTCGGTTTCGATTGGTATGTGGTATTGCACTTCGAATCAGAGTTCTTCTAGCTATGCCTATCAGGAAGGCCCGCACTTCTTCGGCTTCTATAACAACGCGTTCGGACCGACATGGCGCCTGTCCGACGAGCACAACAGCGTCGACAATGTCCGAAGCATTCGCCTGAGCCCGACCGGTCCGGACGCCGCTTCTTTGCGCCGCATTCCGGTCTCCGACAATACCTGCTATTGGATTTCGATGAAGCTCGTCAAAGGCTCGACGATCACGTTCAATTTATACGACACGAGTTTGAACCTGCTCGGATCGGTGAATACTGCTGAATCGTTCAACCAGTCCGTCGATCTCGTGTGGCTCGGCAACCAGCAGCAGACCTCCGCCAGTCTTGCCTACGCGATTGAGATGGACGACCTCATCATCGACTATTCGAACGCAAACTTCCCGCTGCTGCCGAAGTCGGCACCGCCAACCGTGGGTTCAGTTCCGACCTTCGCAGGAAATGCGCAGCACGCCTCGGCCTATACGCCGACTAGTCAGGATCTAGGCCGGGTGAAGTGGACCGCCAACGTGAATTCGAACACTGGTGGCGCCGCTTCGCGCTACGCTTCACCCGTGATCACGGCGGCGAACACCGTCGTTGTTCCAACCCAAATCTCAGGTGGCGCGTTTCAGTTGAATGCCTTCAACGGTGCAACTGGCGCTTCGATGTACGCGCTTTCCACCGACTACGTTCCCCCAACGTCCACGACCACGCCGGTTTATGAGCCGGTTCTTGTGAGCACTTTGAGCGGCACCCGCCTCTATTATGCTGGCGTTGGCGGCACCATCCTCTATATTCCCAATGCGGATTCGGCAACTCCGGGCACACCCGTTCGCCAGGTTTTCTACACAACGCTGACCGACTATCAAAGCCGCGCGGCGAGCTTCAACTCCACTGTTTTCATCAACACGCCGCTAACGGCGGATGCGAGCGGAAACATCTTCTTCGGCTTCCGCGTGCAGGGAACTGCTCCATCGCCTCTGAGCACGCAAGACGGCTTCGCGCGTGTCGATGCCAACGGAAACGGAAGGTTCGTGCTCGCGGGAACCGCGGCAGCCGATTCCACGGTTTCGCACGACGCGCAAAACTCTGCGCCAGCCATATCGAACGACAACACAACTGTTTACGTGGCCGCGAAATCGGCGAGCAACAACAACTACGCGTATCTGCTCGGTCTCGACAGCAGCACGCTCAACACGAAATACCGTGTGTTCCTGACCGACCCGCGCAATGGCAATGCTGCCGGCGTCGTTGACAACAGCACTGCGTCTCCTGTAATCGGTCCCAACAACGACGTCTACTTCGGCACGATGGCGAATCCCGATAACGGTTCGCGTGGCTTCTTGCTGCACTTCAGCAATGACCTTACGGTGACCAAAACGCCGGGCGCGTTCGGCTGGGACAACACTCCAGCCGTCGTTTCGACCTCCATGGTCAGCTCGTACACCGGCACATCGACCTACCTTTTGCTTTCGAACTACAACGATTACGTCGGACAAGTCGACGGCCAAGGTGTGAACAAAGTCGCGCTGCTCGATCCGACCGCAACGGAGACGGATCCGCATTCTTCCTCGAACGGTTTGTCGGTGATGCGCGAATTTCTCACCGCCACCGGCCCGACGCCGGATGCCGCGAATCAGAACTCGATCTTCCCGTCAGCCGTGTTGCCGTGGCTTGGCAATGCGTTCGCCGTGAACGCGCCGACGAAGACGGTCATCCTTCCGTCTTCCGACGGCAATCTCTATCGCTGGAACACGTCCACGAACTCGATTTCTCAGTTCTTGAATCTCGGCGCAGCGGGCGGCCAGCAGAACGTGCCGACGGTGATTGGTCCCGACGGCGCGACCTACACCATCAGTGGATCGACACTCGCGTCCGTGCAAGCTCTCAGCGGCGTCGGCGTCAACGTAACCTCTTCGAATCCCGATGAGCGCACGCTTGCTGCAGGCCAAAACGTCACGTTTACCGCTGCGGTCACGAATGGTGGGGGCAGCGGCACGCCAACCGGCACCGTAACCTTCACCGATACCGTTTCGACCGTCGTGAGCGGCAGCCTCAACACGACAACCACGACCCTCGGCTCAGCCACGCTGAATGCCAGTGGCATCGCGACACTTAGCCCGGTCGCACTTTCCACCGGCAACCACTTTATTAAGGCAAACTACGCAGGTAACGGAACGTTTCCGGCTGGTTCGGGCGGCATGGTGCAAGTCGTCCACGCCAGCTCCTCAGCCACGACGGTCACGGCTATGCCCAACCCATCGACTCTCGGCCAATCCGTCACGTTCAACGTAACTGTAGCGTCGGTTCCTGCGGGCGGCGCAGCGCCAACTGGCCAGGTCACTCTGACCCAGGGCAGCACCGTGCTCGCTCAATTGACACTGCAAAACGGACTCGCGAGCTTCTCGACATCCGCGCTGCCGGGAGGTTCAACAACAATCACCGCATCGTACGCGGGTGACACCTCCTACTCCGCGAGCACGGGCAGCGTCACCGCCGTCGTGCAGCGCCCAACTTCGACTTCGCTGACATCCTCTTTGAATCCCGCGTCACAGGGACAGAGCGTTACGTTCACGGCCACCGTCACAAGCTCCAGCGGCACTCCAGTTGGAAGCGTCACGTTCACCGACGGCTCGACGATTCTGGCTTCGAACGTCACCGTCAATGCTTCCGGCGTCGCGACTTTCAGCACCTCATCGCTGGCGACCGGCAGCCACACCATCGGCGCCAGCTTCGCCGGCTCGACAGGATGGCAGAACAGCAGCACCACCCTGACGCAACAGATCAATCAAACCAGCTTCGCGACTTCGACGGCGGTTACGTCGTCGCCGAATCCCTCGAACTCCGGCCAATCGGTGACCTTCACCGCGACCGTGACCTCCACTGGCGGCACACCATCCGGTACGGTCACATTCTCCGAAGGCTCGACGGTTCTCGCTTCGAACGTCGCGGTCAACGCGAGCGGTCAGGCGGCTTTTGCGACCTCCACGCTCTCAGTAGGCAGCCACACGATAACCGGCGCCTTCACGGGCGCGAACGGCTTTGGAAGCAGCAGCGGCACAGCCGCTCCGCAAGTCGTCCAGAATATCTCGAACCCAGGCTTCCCCGGCATTCCTTACGACGCGTGGGTTGATTTCGAAGGGCTCACTCCGGGTCCGGCACCGACGGTGACTGGGCTCGCTAGTTCCACGCATGGTGTCGCGGGTTCATGGGCCGTCAGCAATTCGAAGGGATCGCTGACCTCAATCAGTAGCCAAGACCCAATCGCTGGTTCGCCCGGCACCAAGGGACTTCAGTACAATTCCACCACCGGTGATCCTCCGGACCACATCGAGTGGTCACTGCCGGCCACTCATAATCAGGTTTCTCTCGGTATGTATTACTGCACGTCAAACGAATCCGCGTCCGTCTTCGCCTACGAAGAAGGTCCGCACTTCCTCGGCTTCGACAACAACGCCTTCGGTGATCTATGGCGCCTGAGCGATGAACGCAATTCGGTCGACAATTCCCGATCGATTCGCGTAAGCCCGACGGGCCCTGCGAACGCCGTGAAAATCAACGTGAGCGACAACACCTGCTATTGGCTCACCTTCCGCCTCGTGAAGAACGGCAACGTTGATTTCAGCGTCTACGACACCAATCTCAATCTGATTCAGCACGTCAGCACGCCCGAAACGTTCGGTCAGAGCGTCGATGCGATTTGGCTCGGCAATAACCTTGCCAACGGAGATTCCGCCTCCCATTACAACTTCCATCTCGACGATTTGATCGTCGATTACACTAACGCGACATTCCCGCTGTTGCCCGCGGCAGCGCACTAGCGTCGCATCCAACCTCGAGCCAACATCGCGAAACAATTCTCCGTGTTAGTCTGACCAGCGACGCACAGGAGATCTCCGAGATGTATCCATGGGTAGGAAAATGGGCGCTGGTCACGGGAGCCAGTGCAGGCATCGGCGTTGCGCTAGCCGCCGAACTCGCAGCCGCGGGTACGAATCTGGTTCTAACCGCGCGCCGCGAGGACCGGCTCGCCGCGTTGGCAAGTGACCTCTCTGCCAAGCACAACATCCGCGCCGAAATCTGCGTCGCAGATCTTGCGGATCCTGCAGCGCCGGATGCGATCTTCGCTTTCGTCCGCGGGCGAAATCTCCACATCGATCTACTCGTGAACAATGCGGGCTTCGGAGCCTACGGCGAATTCGCCGCTTCCGACCGCGCGCGACAGGTCGAAATGGTACAAGTCAACTGCTCTGCCGTCGTGAGTCTCACGCATCTTTTTCTTCAGCCGATGTTGCAAAGAAAATCCGGTGACATCTTGATCGTGGCGTCTACAGCCGCGTTTCAGGCGGTGCCGTATATCACGACTTATGCCGCTACCAAGGTTTTCGATTTGCACTTTGCAGAAGGGCTCGCGGAAGAGGTCAAGCCGTTCGGAATCCGGGTGTGCGGGCTTTGCCCAGGTTCGACCGAATCAGAATTTCATCAGGTCGCGAGCCAAAACAGCGCACCAGCCGCGAAGCGTCCGCGGGAGACCGCCGAGAAAGTTGCTCGCGTTGGTTTGCAGGCCCTGGCGGCAGGGAAGAGTTACGTAATCTCGGGCCGTCGCAACTACATGGGCGCTCATCTTCAGCGACTCATCCCGCGCCATTTCGTCACGGCAATCGCCGCGAAGTTATTCCGCCCTGCGGCGAAGGCCTAGCGGCGGC
>JAFAZL010000803.1 GCA_019239815.1 Acidobacteriota bacterium | reverse complement strand
AAGTCCCACTCCTGGAGCGGCGGCCCCGTCAGGATGTTTCGGCCCGCGTTTCCGAATTGCCCCGCTTGGGTAGTCGGGTTCAGTTGTTGAAACGCTTTCACGTTGAACCACTCCTGAACCGTCCGCGGCCCGGAATTGGGGTTGCCGATCAAGTTCGGCCGGTTGCTCGAAAAGCCCGAAATTTCCGGCGCTTGTCCCTGCAGGCTGACGTCCGTCGAATCGTAGACGGTGAATGGTGTACCGCTCATGATCGTCGTGATTCCGTTGGCCTGCCAGTTTCCGAGAATACGTCCATACCACGTCTGCGAATTTCGCAGGAACGGCAGGTTCCACTCGTAGCTGAGGACAAACCGATGGCGCGAGTCAAACATCGATCGCCCGCGCTCGGCAGCGAGATCGAACGGATTCTGTGCGAGATCGTTCTCTCCCGCTACGCTCTGTGACGCCGAACCAGTGATATTGAGCGACGAAACGTCATCCAACGTCTTCGACAGCGTGTATGACGCGAGGAACGACAGATCGTGGCTGAACCGCTTCTTTAAGCTGAACTCGAGAGCGTTGTAGATCGAATTTGCCTGGCCAGAGATCTCGCCAGCCGAAGCGTAATTGCACGGCCCGGTCGGATCGGCGAGTGTGCATCCCGAATACAACCGACGGTAGTTCACGTTGTCTTCGGTCGAGTTGGGCTGACCATTGGTTTCTCCGGGCACGAACACCGCGGGGTTGGCCTCGATGAAACGCGGCAATTTCGTTCCCTTCGTCCCTACATAGCCGACTTCCAGCAGCCAGTTCGAACCGAACGAGCGCTGAAGGTTCAGATTCCAGTCCTGCGCATAGGGCAGCCGCAGTCTTGGATCAAGCGTGAGCAGCGTCATCGGCGTCGCGAAACCACCCGCGAATGGATTCTGCCCGTTGAAGGGATTGGCAAAGTTTGATGGAAAGCTGACCTGCGGCGTCTGCAAATAAGGTGGCGCGCTGTTTGGAGTCTGCAGCGGCCCGCCCTGACCGTTATAGTAAGGATCGAAGAAAACTCCGTACGCCGCGGTGACAAGCCACTGTCCCTTGCCATTCGGATCCCAGGCTGCGCCTACGCGTGGCGCAAACGCGCGCCGCTCGGTTGGAATCAGTCCGGCTGGAACTCCCGCATCGCCCGGATAGACCAGTCCCGGCGGTGCGGTCGGAATGACTGTCGACTGCCTGCCCGGTTCGAACAAGTTCTGCCGATTGTGAATTTCGGTGTACGGCGAAGGCACGTCGTAGCGCAGTCCGAGATTCAACGTCAGCCGCTTCGTAGCCTTGAAGCTATCCTGGGCATAAAGGTTGAAATTATTCCCACGCAAGCCACGCGATGGGTCGCCGCCGCCTTGTAGGAACAAAACCGGTTGTCCGATCAAGAAGCTCGCGAACGCATCATTGATCGGCGCAGGCACGAACACGAAGAACCCATTCGTCGCGATGCCGAACGTTACGTTGATCTGATCGTGGCCGTATCCGCCGCCGAATTTGAATTCGTGACGGCCGTGAATCCACGTCATCGACCCTGAGACGTTCAGATTATTCTCATACGTGTCGCGCGGGCCCGTAATTGGATCGCCCACCGCCGCGTATCCGCTGACCTGCACAAATGGCGGCCCAATCGCCACGTCGAGTTGCGGGCTGTATTGAAAGCCCAAGCTCTCCGGCGTCGTGTGATTGATGTGTTCGTCGAACAAATATTTGTTTCGCATGAACGACAAGCGCACAAGCCCTGTCAGATTCGGAGAAAACGTGTGTGTCTCTTGCGCAACAAAGTTCTGTGCGCGCTGGTCTTCACCGACGGGAAATCCCGGCACGTTTGCGCCGGAGGTCGACAATGGGTCGAGCGTGTTCCCTTGCGTGAACGAGTAGCGGAAATTCAGCACATCTCTTGAGGTCAGGTAGTGGTCGATGCGAATGCCGAACTGATCGTAGTTCTGTGACAGCGTCTCCGTCGTCGTGAAACCGTTCGGCCCGAGCGTCGGATTATTCGGCAGAGGAAAGAACGGCAGCAAGTTTGACGAAATCGGATTGATGAATGGAATCTGATTGTTCAAAAACGGCGTTCCCGCGAATTCGTTGACGAGTTGATGTTGAGGGTTGTTACAAATTCCCGCCGTGAAACCCTCAGGGCAAAGTTGCGCAAAATTTCCCGTTCGCTCCGCCGTGGTCGGCACGGTCGCACTCGAGGTTTCGCCCTGGCGATTGCGCAACCCCTCGTAGTAGAGGAAGAAGAACGTCTTGTCTTTTTTAATCGGCCCGCCAAACACGCCACCAAACTGATTTCGCTTCAGTGGCTCGGTATCCTGTGCAAAGAAGCTTTTCGCATCCATCGCGTTGTTGCGGAGAAAATCCCAAGCGGCACCATGAAACACGTTGCTGCCCGACCGCGTGATGATGTTCGTCGTCGATCCCGAATTGTGCCCGAACTCTGCGTTCGCCGTGTGAGTCAGAATCCGGAACTCCGCAAGCGAATCGATGGGCGGCTGAATCACGAACCCGCCGTCTACGCTGTTAAAATTGTCCGCACCGTCGATCAAAAAATTGTTCGATTCCGGCCGTTGTCCGTTCACCGCGTACGCCTGTCCGTTACGCAAGCTTCCGCCTGCCTGCGCGAGCCCCGGCGTAATCGGAACAACCCCGGGCTGCAGTAAGCCGAGCTGCGAAAAATTGCGTCCGTTCAAAGGCAAATCCAGCACGTCGCGTTGGTCCACTGTCTTGCCAAGGCTCGTCACCGTCGTTTCCACGAGCGGAGCATTCGCCTGCACTTCGGTTCTCTGTTCGACCGTTCCAACCACGAGCTGAATCGTCACCGCCACGGTCTGGTTCACATCCAGCGTGATACCCGACCGCACATATCGCTGAAATCCTTTCGCCTGCGCCTCCAGCCGATAGTGGCCGATCGGCAGTTCGACGAAAATGTACTCTCCGCGCGCGTCCGAATTGACCTCGCGCACCAATCCTGTATCAGTCTGCGTCGCCGTTAGAGCTGCGTCCGATACCAAAGATCCGCTGGGATCGACCACGGTTCCACGGACACTGGCCGCGGTTCCCTGCGCCGCCGCGTTTTGCTCCGCAACAAAAATACCCACGACCACCAAGCACAACGCCCACACAAATTTCTTCATTTCGATTTTCGCCCTGTTTCGATGATGTGCGCGATTCGCGCCAGAACACACGGTCGCTCTGCACACATGTCTCCGACGCGTGCAATGTGCGCGCAGAAATTTCAGTGGCGCGATTATTCGGTTGGCGAATCAGACGTTCAATAGTGCAAAAGAAGTAGTCGCAAAAAAAAATGGAGGACAGACTCAGCAGAATCCCATGCGCCCATTAAGTGTCAGTTGTCCTCGTCAATCGTACCTACACCCAGGCTTTCGAGGACGAACATCCACTCGGCCTCAGTGCACGAGTTAGTCGCTTTGAGTACGACCTGCCGGTCGCCCGACGTGCGTCGAATGGCGCGCTCCGCATCGGCCCAATACCCCTTCGGATCGATAAAATCTTCCAGATTCTCTTGCGGTTGGTTGCCATCGAGCGGTGCCATCGCGTTCGACCTTTCTGCGCTGGTACCGTTGAGATGCGGCGGTGCCGAGCAAGGACGGCCACATCATCGCTATTTAGTCGGGAAGGAGGATTACAAGTGATGTCCTTCAGGGCTCGAGGAATTTCGACCAAGATAGGATGGCGCTAGATGTTTGCCTGGGTTGAATGTGCTGGAGTAAACTTCGCCGCAAGTGCCTGATAATCCCCCAATTGCCGGTAGCAACGTTGGCCACTACACCGTCCTCGAAGTCATCGCGGGCGGAGGTATGGGCGTCGTTTACAAGGCAGAAGATACCCGCCTTGGACGACCCGTGGCGTTGAAGTTTCTTCCCGATGATATCTCGCATGACCCCCAGGCAATTGAGCGTTTTCAGCGCGAAGCGCGCATGGCGTCATCGCTCAATCACCCGAACATTTGCACGATCTACGATGTGGGCGAGTTTAACGGACGGCCTTTCATCGCGATGGAACTGCTGGAAGGCCAGACGCTGAAGCAGCGCATAGCCAAGAAATCGCTCGGGCTATCGGAGTTGCTGGACATCGCCATCAACATCACGGATGGACTCGAAGT
>JAFAZL010000654.1 GCA_019239815.1 Acidobacteriota bacterium | reverse complement strand
TATGCCATCTAGATGCTCCGTATAGTACTGATAATGAGCTACTTAACTGGAGCACACGAGCCGGCGCAAAACTCGTCCGTCATCCAAAAACGTCATCTGTCGGCATTTGGCTTTCGTACTTGTCACTGGAATCCGACGCCAAGCGTTACTAACTTCAGCGGCCGGAATAAGCGGTCGACCGCGTCGGTCAACAGTTTGTCAGCGCGCTTCCGCTGCGCCAGTTCGTGCCGTCAGATATGGGACAATACAAAATTGCTCGGTGGTCAATGAGACTTGTACACTTGCGGCCCTTCTGGGAAACGCGATCCAGAGTCGCGTGTGACTTCAGATTTCGCGACCGCGATTTGAGCTGGTTGCAATGACGACGAAGCAGCGTTCGGTGAAGTGAGGACGAATCGGGAATGAATGATGTCTCTCTAGCTGGAGCTTTTCTCGCGGGACTGGTTTCGTTTTTGTCGCCGTGCGTTTTGCCGCTCGTCCCCGGATACATCTCGATGCTCTCAGGCATCGGTATGGAGCAATTGCGCCAGGGGCAAGCGCCGCGCTCGGGATTGTTTGCTTCGGCGCTCGCTTTCGTTTTCGGATTCTCGGCGGTCTTCATCACGTTCGGGGCTTCCGCCAGCGCCGTGGGCGGATTTCTCGGCCAGCACCGCACGACTCTGGCTCCCATCGCAGGTGCACTGATTCTTCTTTTTGGCCTGCATCTGCTCGGTCTGCTTATCAAGCTGTCGGTCCGGGTCGGCCTCATTCTCGGAGTTGTGCTCGCGATTCTCGGCGTCGTTGCGCTGATTCATGGCGGGGCGCTTTTTGCGGGGCTGCGAGCAGTTCATTTCTTCTCGCTCTCCGTGATCGGATTCTTCGGTCCGACACTGACTCGATGGCTCAACCGCGATGTGCATTTGCGCAGCGGTGGCAAGCAGCCAGGGATCTGGAGCGGTTTTCTTCTTGGCTTCGCATTCGCGTTCGGATGGACGCCTTGCATCGGCCCGATTCTGACTGCAGTGCTGGCGCTTGCCGCTGCAAGCGACACGATCGCGCGCGGCGTGCTGCTCCTAGCTGTGTATTCCGCTGGACTTGCCGTTCCCTTCTTGCTGACCGCGCTCGGCATCGGCCAGTTCATGAAGTTTTATCAGGGCTTCCGAAAGTATCTCCACGCCGTCGAACTATTTAGCGGTGCGCTGCTTCTTTTCGTGGGCGTTCTGGTTTTCTTCAACCGGCTGACGTGGCTGGTGACCAAACTGAGTTTCTTGAACTCGTTCGTTTTGTGGCTGGAGCACGCGCTCACCGGAGCGAAGTAGCTGGGGTAAGCATCCAATGGAATGTGGCGTAAGGTTCTGGGAAAATAGGATTTGAGGTTGAAATGAAAAAGTCAGCTCTCATCGTGATTGCGATTCTGGCGGTGATCGTCGTCGCCGCGCACTATGCCGACAAAGCGACGCGGCTGCCGAAGACTTCTGCGGCATCGCTCACAAAGACGGACTCGAAAGACGAGTCGAAACCCGAGCCGGAACTCACTCTGAAAGACCTCGACGGCAAAGACGTGAGCCTCGAGTCGCTCAAGGGCAAAGTTGTGCTCGTGAATTTCTGGGCGACGTGGTGTGAGCCGTGCAAGATTGAAATTCCGGAGTTGATCGAGTTGCAGCAGGAATACGGCCCGAAGGGATTTACGGTGCTAGGCATCGCGATGGACGACGACGGACGCAGCGCGGTCGCGCCGTTTGTGCAGAAGGAAAAGTTCGATACCGACGCCGGAAAATCGACGATGAATTATCCGATCGTGCTAGGCAACGACGCGGCGGGAGATAAGTTCGGCGGCCTGCTCGGCTACCCCACGAGCATCCTGCTGAGCCGCGACGGGAAACAAGTGAAACACATCACCGGACTCATTACGCGGGATGACATCGTGAAGTCGATTCAGGCGCAACTCTGAACAAGCTGCAAAAATTCAAAGTCTGATATTCTCCGGACATGATCGACGAAAAAGATTTCACAAAAAAAGCCGATAGTGCGTTTGAAGATTTGAAGAAGCGGCTGCTGACCCTGGGCGACGAGCACGGCTTCGATGTCGAAGGTGAGAGCGGCAAGCTGGAAGTGCTTTTTGAAGAGCCGGAAGAAGCGAAGTTCGTGATTTCGCCGAACACGCCGGTGCGCGAGATCTGGATTTCGGCGCTCTCGACAAGTTTCAAGCTCGGCTGGTCGGACGCGCGCAATTCCTTCGTGCTCGAAAAGACCGGCGAAGATTTGCGCGGCGTGATGAGCCGCGTGATTTCTCAGCAACTCGGCGAGCAGGTGACCGTGTGAATTCAGCGCAGGTCAGTTCGGAACGCAGCCACGCAAAAGTACGCGTTCAAGTCATGCGCGCTGCGGCGTGCACGTTGGCGCTGCTGTTCGCAGCCGCAGGTGTGAAGACGCAGCGAGCGGCAGCGCAGGTTCCATCACCGAAAGATGTGGTCGCGCCATCGGCGTTTGCTTCGTACGATCCGGTTGCGCGCGGCAAAGAAT
Organism: Acidobacteriota bacterium; assembly: GCA_019239815.1. Next base: position 9,883 of record JAFAZL010000654.1, on the reverse strand, counting down.
TTCAGATCGCCGTAGTGATCAAAATTCGCGATGGGTTTCATGTGAACGCGCGGAAAAAGTCCGCGGACTACTTGATCGCGACGGATCTGAAAACCGACGGAGCCACCGGGTTTAAAATTGGCGACGTATCGTATCCTGAAGGCGAGCTGCACACCTTTTCATTTTCCAAGACTCCGCTGAATGTTTACGAACGCACCGTCGTTTTGAAAGTGCCGGTAACGGTCGCGCCCGATGCGCCGATTGGCGCGCAACACATCCCCTTGAAGTTGCGATATCAGGCATGCAGCAATGAAGTTTGCCTGCCGCCAGTGACTCTGCCCGTCGATGCCGCAATCAACGTCGCTGCGAGCGCAAACGCCGCACATCCTGCCCACCCAGAGTTATTCCGAGCTCCTCGCTAGTGCATCAAAGTTGTAACCTTCAAGATGTTCGGCTCCTCAAGGCTCGTCGAGCGTTCGGGAGGCGAAACCAGGTCAGGAGCATATTTTGTCTGAGAGCGAGTCACAGCCACGCCGCAAGTGGCCTTATGTCGTTGGCATTGTTGTCGGCCTGATAGCCGGTTTAGTCATTTTTGTATCGGTGAAGTTACGCAATATCGACGACCGTGTGCGTGATTTCGTCGTCGAACAACTCCAACAGAAATTTCAAAGCGACGTCGAGCTCGGTGAATTGCACGTTCGCGTTCTGCCTGATATCGGGGTGACCGGCGAAGACTTGTCGATCCGGCTGCACAATCGAAAGGATTTGCCGCCGATGTTCAGAGTCGCGAGATTCTCGTTCAACCTCGGATGGAGCGGGATTCTGGAAGCGCCACGTCGCATTTCGGGCATTTACGTCGAGAACATGACAATCACGATTCCGCCGCGGGGGGAGAAGCACGAAAAACCGCCCGCACTGAAGAAGCAACTCCCCGAAGTCGTCGTCGACGAGATCGTGATCAATAATACGGATTTGGTGATCGTGCCGAAAAGAGAAGGCAAGGCGCCGTTGGATTTCGACATTCACGACCTCGTGCTGAAGTCGGTCGGCCCGAACAAGCCGTTTGATTTTCATGGTGAACTGACTAACGCGAAGCCACAAGGCGAAATTGCTACTGCGGGAACGTTCGGTCCGTGGAATGCCGATGAGCCAGGCGACTCACCAGTCACAGGTAGCTACAAATTCACCGACGCCGATCTCGGTCCGTTTCCTGGGATCGCGGGGACTCTCTCTTCGACGGGAGATTACAAAGGTCGGCTCAACAATATCGAAGTAGCCGGAAAAACGGACACGCCGAATTTTTCGCTCGATCCGGTGGGGCATCCCGTGCCGCTGCACACCGATTTTTCAGCCACGGTGAATGGCACGGACGGCGATACCTATCTGCATCCGGTGAAGGCGACTCTCGGAAAGTCGGTCATCAATTGCGAAGGCAGCGTCGTGCACGTTCCGGATCAAGGACATTTGATCCAACTCAATATCGATGCGCCGAACGCGCATATCGAAGACATGCTGGCGCTGGCGATCAATTCGGACAGGCCGTTCATGATTGGACCAGCACAGATCAAAGCAAAGCTGACGATACCGCCAGGCAAATTGAAGGTGCTGCAAAAAATAATTTTGGACGGCAAGGTCAATATCGAGAACGCGAACTGGTCAGATCCGAGGGTGCGCGAGAAATTGGAGTCGCTGAGCCGCCACGCAGAAGGAAAGCCGACCGACGAAGACGCGGGCAGCTCGGTTGCGAACTTACACAGCGACTTCAAGCTGGACAAAGCGATCATCAACTTTCGCAACCTGACATTCAGCGTACCGGGTGCGAATCTGGATCTCGCCGGAAACTACGACATCGGCGAAAGCAATTTGGACTTCAAGGGGCACCTGCGATTACAGGCGAAGTTGTCGCAGACCGTGACCGGGAAGAAGTCGTTTTTCCTGAAGGCGGTCGATCCTTTTTTCAGTAAAGAGGGCGCCGGGACGCTACTTCCGATCACGATTACGGGGAAGCGCAATTCGCCGACTCTGGGAGTTTCAGCGTTCCACAAGACGTTCAAGCGTTCGCTGGGCGGCGACGACAAGAACGATACCTCGGGCGACAGCGACGCCAAGAGCAAAGGTCAGGACGAGAAGGGCAAAACGAAAAACGCGAAGCCGTCGAAGGACGAGACGAAGAACTGAGTTGACGGCGAACCTTCGGTTCCAATTTGGGAATGAAGGGGTACACCCCCTATGTTTTCCAAAGAGTGCGCAAGTGGTTTCATTTTCAGCAAGATGCAAGTTCAAGAATTCAAAGAGTGCGTAAACCACGTATTTTGAAGGAGTTGCGAAAGTCGGTGATTCGCTTTATTTTCGACTTTCTAAAGAATAGCCAAGGCGTGGTTTCTGATAGACGGATAGTATCTGAGGAATAACGTTTTGTCAAGGTACTTTCGACGGGCTGAGTTGCCGAGATTCGGGGGCTAGGACGTCATGGGGTTTGGGCGTGGTTCTGCTTGCAAAGCGGCTAGTGAGCTTGCGGTTTAGTTGGGTGGCTTGGGTAGCAGCTGAGATCCTTCGGCGTCTTGCGGACGCCTCAGGATGACAAGCATTTTTGAGAACGGTTTCCAGATTTAGCGGATGGAAGTTTAGGGGAAGGCGGCGCGGAGGCGGCGGACTACCCTGTCTTGGCCTAGGACTACCATGGTGTCGAAGAGAGGCGGGGCCACGGATTGGCCTACGATGGCTACGCGGGTGGCGTTAATGAGGAGCCCGGCTTTTACGCCGGCGGACTCGGCCACGGCGCGGGAGGCGTGGTCGCAGGCGTCGTGATTCCATTCGGTGAGTTTTTCCAAAGCGTCAGCTAGATTGCGCATCAGCTCGGGGACTTTGGGGTCTTTCCAGAATTTGGCTTTACCGGCTTCCTCGATGGTGAAGTTGTCGCTGAAGAAGGCGCGCGACCAGCTTGAGAAATCGGGCAGAAAACGGACGCGGGGGCGCAGCAGGTCGACCGTTTTCGAAAACCACTCGTGACCTGCTCCTGATGCCCACTCATCTCTCCACAAACCGCTACGCTTGAGTTCGGCCTCGACGAACGGCAGCAAATCCTCGATCGGCAATTTCTGCATGTACTGGGTGTTGAACCACTCGAGTTTCGGGCGGTCGAAGACGCCGTTGGTGCGGCTGACGCCGCTCAGGCTGAACTTTTCGATCAGCTCCTTGGTGCGCAGGAACTCTTCGTCGCCGCCGGGGGCCCAGCCTAGAAGCGCGAGGAAATTTCGGAATGCCTCCGGCAGAAAGCCCTCGGCACGATACATGTTCACGTCGGTGGCGCCATGGCGCTTGGAAAGCCGCGACTTGTCGGCGCCGAGGATCAGCGGCAGGTGCGCAAAGATCGGCGGCTCGGCCTTCATGGCGCGATAAAGCAGGACCTGTTTGGGCGTGTTGGAGAGATGGTCGGCGCCGCGGATGATATGCGTGATGCGCATGTCGATGTCGTCGACCACGACACTCATCTGGTAGGTAGGCATGCCCCACTCTTCGCCGTCTTTGCCGGAGCGGAGGAGGACGAAGTCCTCGATCTCGTCGTTGTCGAACTCGCGCTCGCCGAAGACGGCGTCGGTGAAGACGGTCTTGCCGGCGGGGACGCGGAAGCGGATAGCCGGCTTTGCACCGGGATTCGAGGGTTTGCCGTCGCGGCAAGAGCAGCGGACGATGCGGCGGACTTTTTCGGTGCCGGTGGCGCCGTCGGCGGCGTGATCTCCCCCGGCGTACTTCTCGGCGGCGCAATAGCAGAGGAAGGCGCTGCCGTTGGCAAGGCATTTCTGGGCGGCGTCCTTGTAGAGGGCAAGGCGCTGGGACTGGTAGAAGGGACCCTCATCCCAATCGAGACCGAGCCACTGCAGACCGTCGATGATGCCCTGGACGAGTTCGGGCTTGTTGCGCTCGGCGTCAGTGTCTTCGACGCGGAGGACCATGATGCCGCCCTGCTGGCGGGCGTAGAGCCAGTTGAAGAGGGCGGTTCGCGCTCCACCGACGTGGAGGTAGCCGGTGGGGGATGGGGCGAAACGGACGCGGATGGGGGTGTTCGTCATGAGTTTTGGGTGAGACTGAATTGGATAGTTTAGCGGATGCGAGAGGGGTGGCGCAATTTTGCGAACCGCAGAGAATTTGCTTGGGGAGCAATTAAAGTCATCGCAATGCAATGGGCAGTTTTCCGTCTAAACCCGCACCCTCTGAAAACTGAGGGTGCGGCACCCAATTACGGGGCGCTAAGGAGTACTGAGAGGCGATGCTGACTTTTTAGCAACCAGTACTGACGTACTTTGTTGGGTGTCGTACACGTGCGCCATACTTAGTCGCAAGTACTTTGTTTTGTGTGCCGAAGTCTGCTCGTCCTCGGGTGGGAAAGCACAGAAAACCGAGGGAGAGTTGCGGCCCGGAGAATTTCTGCGCGCCGGGACGGTGTTCGGTGCATGAAACAGAGTTTGGGTCGGGCGATGACGGAATTTTGGCGGATCTGATTGATTCACGATAGCTACATCGCGATTACGTTGTTGGCTGCAGCGGCGGTCGCTGCGGGCTTTTTCGCGTACGTATATACGTTGAAGCGGCAGACGTATCTGTTGCTATGGACGGCAGGCTGGAGTTTTTTTGCGCTGCATTATTTGAGCCCAGCGCTGGCACCGTGGCTGCCCGGCGGAGCTCTGGAGATCGCGCTAAACCGCTGGCTGTATGCTCTGGCGGGGCTGAGCTTCGTGCTCGGTGCGCAATTCTATTCGCAACGAAAAGCGTGGAAATCAGCGGCTGGAGTCGCGGCTGTGGTGCTGGGGGTGTGGGCTGCGGCGAACGCACTGGGCTGGTTCACGGTCGTGCCGGTGGTGATTCCGTCGATCTGCTTGTTCCTGACGGTGGGGACGATTTTCTGGATCGAAAGCCGAAGGCAGGAAACGCTGGCGGACCGGATGCTGGCGATTTCGTTTTTCGCGTGGGCCGCGTTGCGGCTGACGATTTTTCTGGTGTTGAGGGACGGAACGGCCGGCGCCGAGGAAACGGGGCTGAAAGCGCTGGCAGCGGTGCCATCGGCGTTCGTGGCGACGCTAATGGTGATGGCGACGTACGAAGAAGAAAAGCGCCGAGTTGAACGGAACATGCTGGCGTTGTCGAATCTGAACCTGGCGACGTCGAGTTTTGTGGGCGGAGAGATCCAGCGGATGTTGTCGCAGGCGCTGGATCGCGTGCTGGGCGTGGTGCGATTGCCGGCGGGAGCGCTGTTTTTGCACCACGGCGATCCGCAGGGACCGACATCGGTGGTGGCGGCGGGATTGAATGATGATTTTTGCCGGGTGGCGCAGGAAGAAGGACTCGACGATTACCTGGTTGGGCTCGTGTCGCGCATGGGCGGGTTGCTGGGATTTCGCGATTTGCGGGATGCGTCGCTGGCGGCGCTAGAGAAGGATGAGTCGATCCGGCGATTCCGGCAATTGGGATTGGCGCAGGGACTGCGCAGCGTCGTTGTGATCAGTTTACAGGCGAAGGAGCAGGCGTTTGGCGTGCTGCTGCTGGGGACGCCGGACAATCGGCGCTTTACGCCGGCGGAGTTACGGCTGCTGCTGGGGCTGGGCCATCAGATCGGGATGGCGGTCGAGAACAGCTATCTCGTGCAGCAGACTTCGCGTCGATCGGAAGAATTGCACGTGCTGAACGAGATCGGCCGCGCGCTGAGCTCAACGCTGAACAAAGAAGATTTGCTGAACAAGATTTGGGAAGAGCTGCGGCGACTGTTCGCAGTGGAGAATTTTTATATCGTCGAGCTCGATCCGCTGAACGAGGAAATTTTGTTCGATCTGGAAATGATCGACGGGATGCGGATGCCGAAACGGACGCGGCCCGCGGGAAATCATTTGAACGAGTATGTGATTCGAACGAGGCAGCCAGTTTTGATTCGCGAGAATTTTCTGGAGGAGGCGAAGAAGTTTGGGGTCGTGCCGATTCGCACGCAGGGGTGCATTTGCGTGGTGCCGTTGGTGGCGTACGATCACGCGATCGGTGCGATGGGAGTCTTCTCGGATCACGATCATGTGTTTGACGAAGGACATCTCGAGCTAATGCGCGTGTTGGCGAGCGAGGCGAGCATCGCAATCGAGAACGCGCGGCTATTCAACGAGGAGCGGACGAAAGCGCGGCATTTGTCGCTGCTGAACACGATCTCGCGGAATGCGATTGCGACGCTGAACCCAGACGAAATGCTGGCGAAAATTACGGAGCAGCTCGAAGAGGGATTGACGCACGATCACATCGGAATCGGCGTGCTGGATTATTCGACGCGCGAGCTGGTGATCCAGGCGGAAGGCGGCGCACGACGCGGCGTAGTGGGTCATCGTGTGGCGCTGGGGGTGGGATTGGCCGGGCAAGTGGCGCGCACGGGGCACATGGCGGCGTTCACATCGGCGTCGGGGACGAACGATCCGGGACTGCGGCCGATATTGGAAGATTCGACCGCGGCGATTGCTTTGCCGATTTTCTATGCGGAGCAATTGCACGGCGTGCTGTATGTCGAATCATCGAAGCAGACGGATTTTACGGAAGAAGAGGTTTTGCTGCTGCGGACGCTGGCGGATTTGATCGCGGGCGCGTATCACAATGCGCTGTCGTTCCAGAAGGCACAGGAGCAAGCGATTACAGATGGTTTGACGGGCGTGAAGACGCACAGATTCTTTATGGAGTCACTATCGGCGGAGTGGAAGCGGTCGACGCGCGCGGGGCGGGCGTTTGCGCTGGTGCTGATGGATCTGGATCGGTTCAAATTTGTGAACGATTTTTACGGTCACTTGGAAGGCGACCTGGTGCTGCAACGCGTTGGACATATCTTGGAAGCGAATTGCCGACGCTCGGATGTCGTGGCGCGGTATGGCGGCGACGAGTTCGTGATGCTGATGCCGGAAACGAATATGGAGCACGCGCGGCAACTAGCGCAGAAGCTGCGCGGATGGGTATCGGCCGATCCGCTGTTGCGGGACAAAAATGTGAGCGCGAGCTTCGGCATCGCATGCTATCCGCTGCATGGATCGACGCCGCAGGAATTGATCCAGGTGGCGGATGCTTCGATGTATTTGTCGAAGCATCAGGGCGGCAATGCGGTTTCGACGGCGGATCATTTCGATCCGAACGAGGCGAAGAAGTGGAAGCGCGACGTACTGGAAGCATATCTGGGCGTGACGCTGAAGCGGCTGTTCTCAACGGGGCCGGAGGCGTTTGAGGAGATTTATTCGCGGTTGAAGCAGTTTACGGAATCGCTGGCGACGACGGAACATGCGATGGATCCGACTCAGCCGCAACATTCCCAGCAGGCGTTGCCACAAGCGGTGCTGGACACAGTGACTTCGCTGGCGTTTGCGATCGATGCGAAGGATCACTACACGCAAGGGCATTCGCAGAAAGTGTCGGCTTATGCGGCGCTGATTGCCGAGCAGATGGGCATGAATGATGCGGAGATCGAAGAGATCCGGCTCGGCGGCGTGCTGCACGACATCGGGAAAGTGGCCATTCCGGAAAATATTTTGAACAAGAATGGTCCGCTGAATCCGGATGAATGGGACACGATGAAGTCGCACGTGACGTTTGGCGCGAAGATCCTGGATCCGCTGGCGCCATTGGCGCGGGTGCGGGAGATGGTATTGCACCATCATGAGTATTTTGATGGGTCGGGGTATCCGGATTCGCTGGCTGGCGAACAGATTCCGATGGGAGCCCGAATTATCGCGGTAGCGGATGCGTTTGACACGATTACGAGCGATCGGACTTACAAGAAGGCGCGCGCGGCGGAGGATGCGTTGAATGAGCTGGAGCGGTGCGCGAATGCGCAATTTGACGGGAACATTGTGGCCTTGTTTATTCGGACGATGCGGCAGTTGCCGAATCCGGTGATCGAAGTGGCTTCGCTGGTGAGGAATTCTTAGTTTCTCTGTTGCTCGCTGCTATCGTAACTATCCTTCCTGATTTTTAAACGTCGAAGTGAGCAAGTTGCTTTGTGCCTGGATGAAACTGTGTTCTGCGCTTTTTCAAGATGCGAAATTGGAGAGTCGATATGAAGCGGGTGCGGCGAGTGTGTTTGTTGGTGGTGCTCGTGTTGATTGCGATTTCGCCGTTGTTTGCGTGATGGCATTGGACGCTGATTGAGCTTGAGGCTCCGCGAGAGGCTAAGCCAAGCCGCAACTGTCGGGCGGGGCAAGCCCCGCCCCTACAACGGAATCGAAGCGGTCTAGCCGGCTACTGCAACTTGGCGCTGACGAGTGAGATTGCGGGATTTGTAGCGTTCGACTTTGCGCAGGACTTCGCGCAGCCGTTTGCGGGCTTTGTGAACCTGGGATTTTGAGTTGCCGACGCTGCAGTCGAGGATTTCGGCGATTTCGTTGTGTTCATAGCCGTGCAGGTCGTGCAGCAGAAACATCCGCTTGTAACCTTCCGGAAGGCTGTCGATCGCGGTTTGAAGATTGACGCGGTCGAACATGCCTGTGAGACGCACGTCGGCTCCGCCGATTTCCAGCTTCTGTCCTGAGTCGTCATCATTGGTTCTGCAAATTTCGTCAAGAGACGTGAGATGGGCACGCTTTTTGCGGAAGCTCATCAGGACGACGTTCGCGGTGAGGCGATGAAGCCAGGACGAGAAGGCGGATTCGCCGCGGAAAGTGTGAATTTTGCGGAAGAGCTGGAGGAAAGCTTCCTGCGCGAGGTCTTCGGCTTCGAAGGGGTCGCTGACCATACGGAGGCAGAGGCCGTAGACACGGCGAGAGTTCTGGCGGTAAAGCTCTTCGAAGGCAGTGGCGTCGCCGCTCTGGGCGCGGAGGATTGTGGGATCGAGTGGTGCGGCGACCGGCTTGAGCGGGCGCGTCGTTGTCGTTGAATTCGGAAGTCGTTTCATCGTGTCTCTTAGGGCGCGGGGTGAAATCGCGTTCGATACAGACATGGTGGCGCGGCGGGGCGAGGGGCTTGTCATTGAAGGGTCACAATGGTGCAAAAAGGGCTCACTCGCGGCACTTGAGCGTCTAGACGCCCCTGCGGCGATTCGGGTAGCAAGGCACATCAATATACTTGACTTCGTCAACTATATTGATGACGATGGCATCGATATCGCTTAGTTCTGCGTGAGGTGCGAGATGCCGACGGCAATGGTTGCGAAGGAACGAAGCAAACACGGGCGGACGAACCTGAGTGCGGCGGCCGGCGAAGCCGAACCGTATGTGGAGGCGATGCGGCGGTTCAGCAGGTTTTATACGCGGAGGATTGGGTTGCTGCAGGAGGAGTTTCTCGGGACGGATTTTTCGCTGACTGAGGGGCGGGTGCTGTATGAGCTGGCACACAAGCGGGAATCGACGGCAGCGGCGATTGCCGCGGCACTCGCGGTGGACGCAGGGTACTTGAGCCGGATTCTGAGCGCGTTCGAAAAGAGAAGGCTGATTGCAAAGACGGCGTCACCAACGGACGGGCGGCAAAGCATTTTGACGTTGACGGCATTGGGGCGGAAGGCGTTCGCGCCACTGGAGGCGAGGTCGAGCGAGCAAGTGGGAAAGATGATCTCGACGCTGACGGAGGCAAAAAAGAAGCGGCTTGTCGAGGCGATGCAGACTGTGGAGGATTTGCTGGGCGGCGGTGGCGTGGAAGCAGAACGCGCGAAGCCGACGGGGTATGTGTTGCGGCCGCCGCAAGTCGGCGATCTGGGTTGGGTGGTGCATCGGCAAGGAGCTTTGTATTGGCAGGAGCATGGCTACGACGAGCGATTTGAAGCACTGGTCGCGGAGATTGTGGCGAAATTCGTTCAGAACTTAGATGCGAGGCGAGAACGATGCTGGATTGCGGAGCGGGATGAGGAGATTGTCGGTTCGGTATTTTTGGTGAAGGAGTCGGAGAAGGTCGCGAAATTGCGGTTGCT
>JAFAZL010000509.1 GCA_019239815.1 Acidobacteriota bacterium | reverse complement strand
GCTGCCACGACTGCTTCGTCAATGTCTTTTGGCCGGTAGTCGAAATAGCCCTGCAAACGTTGCCCGTGGCCTGTAATGTACGGAAAGTAGTAAGGCTGCATGCGCTCGGAACCGGGGTTCGGCACCAGATTCCCATTGGCATCGCAGTATCCGGCCGATTTCAGACCTACCGCGGCGCCTGACTGCTCCAGCGTCCAAGGACCGTTGATGACGTACGTTTCGGACGCCGCGCCGTTCCGCGTGAACGTGTTTGGCTGCGACTGCCCTTGCGCCGCTGCGGCCACAACACAGGACGCACCGGCGAGCAACAACAAACGGATTGTATTTTTCACGTTGACCTCGCTGAGAATTGACCCATTACACAGGCGGGCGGGGGCGCCTTGGGCCACGCAAGGGTTTCACAGCGCCAACTAGCGAAGATGAATGCGGTGTAAAGCTGGGGTCATTTATGCGCGACAAGGTGGAAAAATCCGCGTCCTCCAGATCGTACCCAATGATTTGCGATTTTATGGCTTTCACGCGCTGAATCGGACAAGGCAAATCTGAGCCTTGGGTCCTGAGGTCGAGCGTCAGTGAGCTGCGACGGCGGGGGTTTTGGGTGAAGGGCGGCGCATTAGGAGGATGAAGGGGAGCAGGGCGAGAAAGAGGATTCCAAGGGATTTGAAGATAGTGTTGTAGGAGATCATGGCGGCTTCGCGTTGGACAAGGCCGAAGATCATGGCTCGGGCTTGATGGGCGGCGGCTACGGCGTCGCCACCGTGGCTGACCATCATTTGCTGCATCATGCTCATCATGTTGCGGGCGCTGGCGCTGAGCGGGTTGACGTGTGCACCGAGGACGTTGGTGTTGGTTTGTTGAAGGCGGAGTTCCATTGTGCTGACGGCGGAGATGCCGATGCTGCCGCCGAGATTGCGGACGAGATTAAAAAGGCTGGTAGCGTTGCCCATTGTTTCTTTGGGGATGTTGGACATAGTGATGGTGGTGAGCGGGACGAAGACGAGGCCGAGCGAGAGGCCCATTTCGAGTTGCGGCCAGAAAAAGTCCCAGTAACCAGCGCTGCGATTGAGCGCGCTAAATTGAAAGAGAGTGAGCGCACAAACGAATAGACCGAGCGCGAGCATTTTGCGCGGATCGAATTTGGTCATGATGAGGCCGACGATCGGCATGGCGATGAAGGAGCCGAGTCCACGCGGAGCCATGGCGATGCCGGCGCGAAGAGCGGGATAGCCGAGGAGCGTTTGCAAGATCAGAGGGATGAGTACGGTGGTGCCATAGAGGCCGACGCCGAGCATCGACATTAAGAAAACACCCGTGGAGTAGGTGCGGTCCTTAAAGACGCGGAGCTGGACGACGGGGTGGTCGATGATGAGCTCGCGCACCATGAAGGCGATGAGGGCAACGGCGGCGGAGATTGCGACCGCGGTGATCCACGTGGTGGCCCACCAATCTTTTTCCTGGCCTTTGTCGAGGACGACTTGGAGAAGGCCGATGCCGACGGCGAGCATGCCAATACCCCAGTAGTCGATACGCGACGATGCGCGCTTGATATAGTGCGGATCGAAAATGAAAAGGCGCGTCATGATGATCGACGCGATGCCAATGGGCACGTTGATGTAGAAAACCCAGCGCCAACTGTAGCTGTCGGTGAGCCAGCCGCCGAGAACGGGGCCGAGAAGGGGCGCGACGACTATGCCGAGTCCCCAGAAGCCCATGGCCTTGCCGCGATCTTGGGGAGGAAAAGATTCGAGCAGGACGGCCTGCGAGATTGGTTGGAGTCCTCCGCCGCATGCGCCTTGGATCACGCGACAGACGATGAGGAATGGAAGGCTCGGGGCTAGTCCGCAGAGAAACGAAGAAATTGTGAAACCGGTGACGGACATCATCAGCATGCGCTTGCGCCCGAAATAATTGGAGAGCCAGCCGGTAAGCGGAAGAATGATGGCGTTGGAAACGAGGTACGAAGTGAGCGTCCATGTGGCTTCGTCAACCGTGGCGGACAGGCTTCCGGCGATGTGTGGGAGAGAAACGTTGACCACTGTCGTATCGAGAACTTCCATGAAAGTCGAGAGCATCACGGCGATGGCGATGATCCACGGGTTGATGTGCGCGGGATTTTGCTGCGATGGGTCTACGGGTGGCGCGGCGGGTTGGGACTCGGCAGGCGGAGCGGGATTGTTATGTGCGTCGTCGGATGGCATGGCTCGTGGAGCTAGGACGATTTAGGCGAAGTTTACACGAAGAGGAGAGCAACGGGACATCGGGTGGATACGGGGTATATCGACGATTTGTGGCGACGGCGGTGCGTTATTCGTCGCGGAGTGCGTTACTCGGATTGATCAGTGAGGCGCGGCGCGCCGGAATAAAGCCTGCGAGGAGCGCGACGACAATGAGGAGTCCCGCTGCATAGAGGATCGAAAGTGGATCGTTCGGATGAAGGCCGAAAAGAAGAGAGCTTGCTCCGCGAGTCGCAGCAAGGGAGATCAAGACGCCGAGGAGCACTCCTACGCCGAGCATTTGCATTGTTTGCCGGGAAATCAGCCGCAGTACGCTGCTGCGATCGGCGCCGAGTGCCATGCGAATGCCGATCTCGTTGCGCCGCATCATTGTGATGTAGGAGATGACGCCGTAGAGCCCGACCATTGTGAGCAAAGCCGCGAGCGCTCCGAATGAGCCAGAAAGAAATGCCATCATGCGCTCCTGCTTGAGCGTTTCTTCGACGGTGTTTTGGTAAACGAAGAGCTCGTAATCCATCTCGGGATCATGCTCTTGCACACTGGCTCGCAAGATCGGGATCACTCGGTCGGGCGGCATCGAAGTGTGGACAAAAACGAAGACCGCTTTTTGTCCGGGGGGGAATTGGGCGCTCGGAGCGTAGCTTTCGGGCGGAACCGGGTCGCGCAGGCTTCCGTACTTCGTGTCTTTGACGACGCCGACAATTTGAAACTCAAGGCCTGGATAGCCCGGCTCCGCAATGGTGCGCACGGTTTTGCCGACAGGATTGTCTTGGCCGAAGAAGGTTCGCGCGAAGACTTCGTTGACAATCATGACGTGCGGGGAGGTGCGGGTATCGAGTTCGTCGGAAAACAGACGTCCCGCAAGCAACGGGATGTGCATTGTTTCGAAGTAGGCGGGACTGATCCACGTGAATTTGGAAGGGCCTTCGGATTCGGCGCCGTGCACGACAAGCTGCCATGTGCTGCCGTTGAGAGGGACGTGCGTCGTGCTGGCGGCAGAATCCACGCCGGGATTGGTGCGAATCTGGCTAAGCAGGTCGCGCACAGCGCGATCGTAGGATTCGAGATCGTTCAGCTTGCGATGACCCAAATTGAAATACCCGAGGACGATGCCCTCTTCGCGGAATCCGGGATTGTAGGTGACGAGATTCCGGAAGCTCCGCACGAAAAGCAGAGCTCCAACGAGAAGCACCATGGACACTGCAATCTGGGCAACGACCAGCGTTTGCTGAAATGAAAAGCGTTCGCGGCCTTGGGTCGTGCCGCGACTTCCACTCTTTAGCGCGATACCTGGACTCGTTTGAGAAGAACGAATAGCGGGCCACAAATCGAAGATCACGCAGGTGAGCAGCGCGAGCGCTCCGGTAAAAACGAAAATGCGCCAATCGATACCGAGATCGAGTTGCACCGTTTCTCGCGTGGAGCTGATAAACCACACGATCGCGCGGCTGAATACCGCAGCGAGCAACATGCCGAAGGTCGCCCCTGATGTGGCGAGAATCAGTCCCTCGGCGAGCGATTGGCGAATCAGACGCCAGCGCGAGGCGCCGATAGCGAGCCGTACCGCGATTTCTCGTTGGCGAGAATTGCCGCGGACCAACATCAAGTTGGCGAGATTGGCACATGCGATGAGCAAGACCAAAGTCGTGATGCCGAAGAGCAGCCACAACGACGAGTCGTATGCTCGAAGCGATTGAATGCCATGGCCTGCGGGATAGGCGGAAAGCTGATAGCGGCGATATACATCGAGGGCCGAATTGCTGTAACCGATGGGAACGGTCGCGGCAATAATCCCAGGGCTGATTGATTCGAGTTGAGCCGATGCTCGAGCGAGCGTCCAATCGAACTTCAATCTGCCCATGACCGTAAGGAAAAAGTAATCGGGGCGTGTGAAGTAGGGGAGATCGTCGTGATAGGACGGAGTTGAACAGAGAGGAAGCGCGAAGTCGAATGTGTGTCCGACTTCAAGGCCGAAGAATCGCGGCGGCATCACGCCGAGGACTCGCGTTGGCTTACGTTCGATCAGGATCGTGGAACCGATCGCGGAATCCTGTCCACCGAATTGGCTTTGCCAGAACGCGTAGCTGATCACGGTGCCAGGGATCCCGCAGTTGGGTTTGTCTTCTTCTGGTGAAAGGAAGCGGCCCTTGGCGGGGAAGATTCCGAGTGTGTTGAACGCCTCGCCGGTGAGCCAAAGCGCGACCGCTTTTCGCTCTTCTACACCCTCTCCGATCCGCACGTGGTTTGTGCGCCACGCAAAAACGCTCGAAAAACCTTCTTGATGATCACGAACCTGTTCCCACAACGGATAGGAGAGATCGGTAGGGCGAACGGGAATGAAATTATTCACGCCGCCTTGAATCTCTACGCTTGCGAGACGATCCGGATCGGCCACGGGCAGACTGCGGAGGCGAACCGCGTCCATTAGCTGGAAAATGGAGGCGTTGACGCCAATTCCCAGAGCCAAAGTGAGGATTGCTGTGATGGCAAATCCCGGATTCTTGCGCAAGGATCGGAAAGCGACCTTCAGGTCTTGTAGGCTGGACTCGAACCAGGAATGACCAAGGTTCTGGTCTCGTGGCTCGATCTGCTCGCGTTCGGGCGAGGGGGAATTTCGATTGCTGGCCGCTAGCTCCATGAGTTCTGGTGAGAAGGCCTAGGTGGAAACAAAATTTAGATTTTCGCGCCGATCCGCGGTTAGGGCGTACCGAGGACGTTGCTGACGCATACTTTGCAATTAATGAAGTAGTTTATATACGAGTGCGTTTGGAGGCGCAAGCTGGTTTGTGAGACAGGTCGGACAGGGGTAGTACAGACTAAGCTGCACTTGCGGAGGATGTCTTAATCGGGGGCACATCCGTGTCACTGACGACATGAGCGCCACGATATCGGACCAAAAGCAGCGTGAGGTCGTCGGCCTGGCTGGCGCCGTGCGCGAAGTTCTCAACTGCGTCGAGCACCTTGCGCTGAAGTTCGTCGAGCGGAGTTTGTGTGGCGGCTCCCATCAAGACTTCCTTAAGGCGAGGGACGCCGAACAGTTGTTCAGCGGGGTCCATCGCTTCGGTGACACCGTCGCTGAAAAGCACGAGCGTATCGCCGGGCTCGAGCTTGAGGCAGACCGTTGTGTACTCGGCTTCGGGAACGAGCCCGACCGGATAGGAGCCTTCTGTGAAGACGTCTTCCGCGACCCCACTGCGGATCAGGAATGGCGAGGGGTGACCTGCGTTGATGTACTCGAGATGGCCCTGGTCGTCGATGATGCCGAAAAACATTGTGGCGTAGCGGCCGATTTCCGCGTGATCGCAAAGGAAGCGATTCACGTGATTGAAGACACGTGCGGGATCGGTTCCAAGCGTCATGCCGGAGAGCGCGCCCTGGAGCAGGTTGGTACAGAGGGCGGCGCCGAGTCCTTTTCCGGAAACATCGGCAAGGAGAAACGCGGTGCGATTGTCGCCGAGCGAGAACACGTCGAAATAGTCTCCACCGACGGCCAAGCAGGGGAAGTTGATGCCGCTCACGGCAAGATGCGGATAGTCGCGGAAATTTTTCGGCAGTAGTGCTTGCTGAATATCGCGCGCGATCCCGATTTCTTGTTCCAATCGCTGGCGTTCGCGTTCGCGCTCAACAAGGCGAGCGTTATCGAGAATGCTGGCGGCATCGGCGGCGAGCGCATCGAGAATCTGGCGATCGAGCTTCGAGAAGGCGGCCGGGCGGCGCGAGTCAAGGTAGAGGACACCGAGAAAATCGCCGCGCTTGATGTTGATCATCGACTGGTCGGTGTTGGCGCGCGACAGCGCGTAGAGGGGGATAACAACGACTGCACGGAGACGCTGCGCCACGATGCTCTGCGCGGCCTGCAAATCCATGTCGGCTTGCGCGAGATCTTCGGTGATTACCGCGGACTGGCGCCGAAGCGCGAGCTGTATTGCGGTCTGGCTTGGCGTGAGGCTTTCGGGTGGAAGACGCAAACCACCGGAGCGGCGGGCAAGGCGCACTTTCAATGTTTCGCTGGCGTCCGTTTCGAGGAGCAGCCCGCGATCCGCATCGGTGACCGAGACGGCGTGATCGAGCATGTGGCCAAGAACAGTTTCGAGCGGCAACTGAGAATGCAGAAGCGTGGTTGCTTCGAGCAAGAGGTTCAGTTTGCGAAGACCGCCGCCGGTCGGCTCGGAACTGGTGATGTGTTCGATGCGCGTCAGGAGATGAGGCAGCGAATCGGTGCTCGCGTTGGTAGCGGAGCGATAGATGATTTCGTAGGAATCATCTAGGCCGAAGGTGATCGAATCGCCGTCCTGCAACTCGCGGCTTTCGGCTTTCTCGCCGTTGACGAAAAGGCCGCGGCGCTGGCCGCGATCCTCGATGTAATACTTGTTGCCCTCCATCACGATCGCCGCGCAATTGCGTGAGATGCGGCGATCCGCGAGTTGAAGATGATTGCCGGTTTCCGCGCCGCGTCCGATAAGAAACGGCATTTGTGTCACACGAACGTACCGCCGTGCGCCATCGGGAGACACGACCTCAAGAACGGTTTCAGCGAGATTTGGGACTGTATCGGGCATCGTTAATTCTGCGGGATTGTAACACGCAGGGGCAAAATCAACCGGATTTCAGGCACCGAAATTCTTGAGGATAAGGAAGTTCGCGCTGGATGATCTCTTGAAACGAATGCGCTAGCTCAGCGGACTGTCAGACGAAACTTGCCCTACAGGCGCCTGCGCTGATTCGGCGACGATCGAAGCGAAGCGACGCTCGGGCTTGACCGACGCGGAGCCGATGATGGCATTCAGCGCGAGCCCAGTGCTGGTGTCGTACGGTGTGCGCTGGACCCAACCGCGCACCCGATCGATCGCGCGAGTTACGAATGGCAAAGGGGCGTCACCGGTCGAAATCTTTGTGTCGAGGAATCGGCAGTCGCAGCGGGCACAACGATAAGGAGAGAGCTTCAGGTAGTTGTGCAGGAATTGTTCAACCGTGCCATAGGGGTCCGCTTTCCAAACCGAGCGGCTCCTACACTGGGGACATTCGTGAAAGACCGATTGGCTTCGAACCGCGAATCGCAACTCTACACACCTCAGCCGAAAAGTGCGGAACCCGGGGCTCAATCCGTTGCTGCCCGCAAAGCAACGCGATATCGCCATTTATGCCTGTGAGGCTACGTATATGCAATAGCAAAGTTGGCGTAAAAGGGGAACCAGATACTGTATCACAGTACTATACTGTCAGAAAAACATGCCAATCAAGACTCACCAAATGTGGCAGAATTTACACACCTGCCGGCTTCCCTTAGCCCGAAAACCGTCCTCCTACTCGCTCAGGACTGTCCAATTATCGCCCTTTTTTCGCCCGTGAAACTTGTACTTTGCTATTTGTTTTCTTGTACTTAAGGCCAGGTTGCAACTTCGCGCCTGGACGACGGGTTCTAAGTTGCAGCGATCACAACCGGTCCTTACCTTAACTCTATGGGGTCGATTCGCATATTCGTCGTAAGCTTGCTAGGGCTCCTCTTCTTTGGGGCTGCCGGTGCGCGAGCAGATGTTGCCATTTTGCTCGAAGAACCCTACAGCTACGACGGCGCATTCGCCGGAACTGGGCACGCGGCGGTCTACCTATCCAATATCTGCGCGGAGTCGCCGGTCGTATTGCGGCGCTGCCTGCCTGGTGAATCGGGCGTGGTCATTAGCCGCTATCACCGGGTCGCGGGATATGACTGGATCGCGGTGCCGCTCTATCCATACCTCTATGCGGTTGAGAAGCCAGGCGACATTCCACTGTTTGCAGATGTAAAGCTCGAAGCAGCTCTGCGGGATCACTATCGACGCGAAAACCTGGAACATTTGGTCCCGGATGGGCCTGGTGGTGAAAGGCCGACCGGTGACTGGTATGAGCTCATTGGGTCGGCTTATGACAGGACGCTCTACGCATTTCAATTGCCGACCACTGCCGAGCAAGACGACGCGTTCATCGCACGCTACAACTCGAAGCCAAACCGCGAGTCGTATAAATTGGTGACGAATAACTGTGCTGATTTCGTGAAGGACGT
>JAFAZL010000455.1 GCA_019239815.1 Acidobacteriota bacterium | reverse complement strand
CTGCGGCTTTCGCCCCAGCACGTTTGCGCCAATCAGCGAAGCGATCACATCGTTCGCCGCGTCTGGCGCGAATAACACGGGGCCGCGATATTCTTCTTCGACGATCGGCGCCTTTCGTAGCGCCACCAGCGTGTCGAGCATCTTCTTCGACTCACCGATCAATTTCTCACGCGAAGGCAATTCTTCCGCTTTCGCCACCATCCAGTACGGATTCCGGCTCAACCGCATTCCGTCTTCCGCCTGCGCGGTGCTGTTCAGCGTCACGCTGTATGTCGTCTTGCCGTTTCGCGTTACGGTCCCTTCCGAATTCACAAGATACTCATTCACGGCCGAAAATCGCAGCGACGCCGAAACGGTCTGCACATCCGGGTATTCCCGGTACAGATTCGTTGCATCTTCGAGCGTCTTCTCCCAAGTCACTTCGTCCAGTTGCAACTTGACCGTCGGCTCGAACGCGCTCACCACCGGCGCCTTCGCAAAGTCATCGACCGGAGTCGCCTCTGTGCTGAACTGCTTCAGCGCTGCCTGTTTTTCCGTCAGCGCCTGCACCGCTTCCTTATACGCATCGTCGGTCGCGAGCCAGATCTGATGCCGCAGCGCGATCGGATCATCATCAAGCGGCAGAATGTTCGTCTCGCCCATCCCGATTCCGTAATAACTGTCCTGTTTGTAGTCGCCGATGCGTACCACGACCCGCAGTACGCGGTAGCGCACGCGCTGGTTCTCTCGTACCGCGCCAAACGCCGCTTCCGCCGAATAGTCATCGACATCGTTCACGCGATACTCGATGTAGTACGGCGGATCGACCTGATCCATCTTTAGTTGCGACTTCGAACGATCCAGCTCGGTCATCAGCGCGTCGAGCAATGGATCGCCATTCGCCGCTGGATGTGCTTCGGCTGCGGTCGCTCGAGTTCCAGACGCGACCGCATCGGACGCATCGGCACGAAATGTCCCCATTGCCAGAAACGCAATTGCAATCGTCGCCCCGCAAATCACTCGCCTCATGTTCACGGCTTCACCGCCTGCTTCGCCGGATCGCCTTGCAGATTCGCGGTCTTCGTCTCAAATCCTGGCGGCGGCAAAATTGGCGGTCGCTCATGCGAATGCGCCCGCTTCTGCACTTCCATCTCCGAGAAGAGCATCGCCGGCGCGACCGCGGAGACCGGCACGCTCCCGCTCTCAGCGCCGCAGACACCGTTGAACACATGTTGCACGTCACCCGTCGAAACAATACGCGTCAATGCCGCCAGCGGAGTTCCCACGATGTCCACGCCGCGCACCAACTCATCCGGTCTCCCATCGGCATACACGCGATACACAATCACCGGCAACACCTGAAACGCCTGCGGCAACGACCGCGTCGTTAACGTGAATCCCCCCTGAATGTCATCGAAATACAATCCGTACGGCTTGCCCTGCTTTTTCACTTCGTCGATCAATTTCTGCCGCATCTCCGATTCCGGCACGGTCTTCGTCGAGGTCACCAGCAAATTCCCCTGCCGTCCCGTTGGCATCAACCCCGGTTGATTCCGCCCGTGCCCGTTCGAAGTCTCAAATCCCTTGATCGGCATGCGCGACATCAGAAAATTCTTCAGCACACCATCCTTGATCACTTCCACCTTCTGCGCCGGCGTCCCTTCGTTGTCGTATTCAAAAAATCCCGCCAGCTTCGTGCCTTTCAATTCCTGCACGGTCGGATCGTCAGTCACGCTCAAAAATTCCGGCAGCACCTGCTGGTTCACCTTCTTCGTGAACGTTTGTCCCTCATCTTCATCGCGCTGACGATGTCCCTCCATGCGATGCCCAAGCACCTCGTGAAAGAAAACCGCCGCCGCTCGCCCGCTCAAAAGCGCCGGCCCATCATACGGTTCAGCAACAGGAGCCTTTCGCAAATCACGAAGGTCCGTCGCCATCTTCTCGATCTTCGCCGTCAATTCCGCTTCGCTCGGCAACCCGGTTGCCGCTGGAGCCTGAAACGTCTCGACACGCAACAACTCCATCCCATCATCCGCGCGCGTCGAAGCCTCCATCACCATGCGCGCCGAAGCGCTCGGCGTCGCGATCACCGTGCCTTCACTCGACACCAGCCGCGCGTTCGACGTCGCCACCTGCAGTGAAACCGTTCCCGAGTACACGTCCGCATATTTCCGGAACTCGCCAGACAATCGTCGAATCTCGCCTTCCCACGCCGTGCGATCGAATCCCGGCGCTGTCAATGGCTCGCCCGTGTGCGTCTGCGGAGTCTGCTTCGAAAAATCCGGTGACTTATCTTCCTCTTCCGCCCGCACCGCGGTGTTCGTCTTCACGTTCAAGAACGCAGGCGCCGCCCTCTTGTACTCGCGGTCCGTTAGTTCCCACAAGACTCGGCTGATCGCATCGGGATCATCCCCCAATGGCAACGCACCAGAAGTCATCCCGCTCGGTCGGCTCTGCCCATGCGTGTTGTCGAGCGCCGGCGAACCGACGCGCATCACCACGTCGGCCTGCCGCCGCTTCAATCCCGCATCGGTCAGCAAACTTCCATACGCTCCGACTAGCACCACCACATCCTGATCGTTGACCGTATAGCTGAGGTAGTAAGGCGCCGGTTCGCTTTTTGCCAAGTCCGTTGTCGCGCGCGTCAGTTCCGCCTGCATCACGTTCAAAATGGCATCTGGCGCTTTCGCCGCTGCGCTCGCGCTACTCGCCTTTGCGTCGGCCCTTCCGACAGTTCCCGCCGCCATTAACGGCGACCAAGCCAACTGAGCCGCCATCGTGACACTCGCGCCCACGCGCAGGCATCGTCTCCAACCGGCCGCTCTTGCACTCTTCACAAGCGACAACTCAGCGATGTTCATCAACTAAATTCTCCCGCTCGTTTGTTTCGGAACTCAGTGATTTCAGGTTGCAGCGTCTTTCGTTCTGCTCGGAATGAAGCAATTCTGCGCAGCAGTTTTCTTCTTTCGGCTCGGAGATGCCGTGAAAGGCGAGTATGCCTTACCGTTCCAATCCCTGCCACTACGCGTTTCCGAAGCGTTCCCCTTCGGTCAACCGGGCGCCTCGCGCATACTCCGCCGCGTCCATCGCGCGACCGCCCTCCATTTTGACGGATGAAATGCGCATTTCGGTTGCTCCACCGCACGAAACGTAAAGTCCGCTCTGCCGCACATGAATCGTCCCGGCTTCGTCACCGCTGCGTCCGTTGTCCGCCGGCCGCCCCAAAATCTGGCACGTCTTCCCCCTCAACGTCGAAAACGCCCCCGGCCAAGGCGCAAACCCGCGCATCCGGTTGTAAATGTCAGCCGCCGTCCGCGACCAATCAATCCGCCCATCCTCGCGCTTCATCATCGGCGCATACGTCGCCGCCGCAGAATCTTGCGCCCGTCCGCTCAACGTTCCCGCCGCGATCCCGCGCAACGTCTCCACCATCAGCGGCGCTCCCGCCTCCGACATCCGCGTCGCCAGCTCCGGCGCCGTCTCGGTCGCCCCGATCGGCATCTCGTGCTGCAGCAACATCTCGCCGGTATCCATCCCCGCATCGATCCGCATCGTCGTGATCCCGCTCACTGTCTCGCCGTTCACGATTGCCCAGTTAATCGGCGCCGCGCCGCGATACTTCGGCAGCAGGGAAGCGTGCAAATTGATCCACCCATATCGCGCAATCGGCAGC
>JAFAZL010000277.1 GCA_019239815.1 Acidobacteriota bacterium | reverse complement strand
GACGAGAACGCCACGCTGGGTGCCGAACGCCGGCAAATTGTTCTACGCCCGCTGAAGGCAGGAGAAAGCATTTCCCTGAAAATTCAATACTCCGAATAGGCGGCATCGTTGGTCGGTGGTGCCACTGTAGCGAAACCTACTGCGATCTACCAATAATGTCGCGCGGTGAACAACTTTTCCGGCCGAGCCACACCATAACCTCTTAGACCGCACGTGATCGAGTACAAGAATCTTCGGCGCGGCGTTCGAAACCGCGCCATTTAACTCTCACAGTCTAAGACTTTTTACGTTACTAATTGGTTCTATACATGGATATGTTAACATGTCGGCAGCCACGCAAGCGAAGCCCATGCCGACGCCCACCCCATCACCCCACCGCAAAATAAATCGAACACACGCGCGCCCACATCTCCCGCATCTTCAATACGCTGCACACTCTCAAAAATCGCGCTCCCACAAACCCAACAAACGAAAACACTTTTCCACTATTCGGAAAACACCGGGGGTGTACCCCTGTGCTTCCCAAAATAGAACTGTGGCGGCCCCTTCGAGTGACCTACTGCTGCGCCAGCCAACCGTGAATGTGCGTTTCCAAAACGTCGAGCGGGATCGAACCCGACTCCAGCACCGCGTCGTGGAATTTGCGGACGTTGAAGGCGCTTCCCTGCTTCTTTTCCGCCTCGGTCCGCAACTCCCGAATCTTCAGTTGCCCTAGCTTGTACGCCAGCGCCTGCCCCGGCCAAACGATGTAGCGATCGACTTCGACTGTGATGTCCTGATCGGTCTTACCGGTATTGTCTTTGAAAAATTGAATCGCCTGTTCCCTGCTCCAGCCCATCGAGTGCATCCCCGTATCGACCACGAGCCGCACCGCGCGCCACATCTCATATGTCAATTGCCCGAACTTCGAGTACGGATCTTTGAGCAAGCCCAGCTCTTCGCCGAGGCTCTCCGAATACAACGCCCAGCCTTCGACAAACGCCGAGTAGCCGACATGCTTGCGAAACTCCGGTACGTTCTCCATCTCCTGCGCCAGCGAAAGCTGCAAATGGTGCCCCGGCACGGCTTCGTGCAGCGAAAGCGCTTCCATCTCCCACTTCGGTCGCGCATGCAGGTTGTACGTATTCACAAAGTAGCAGCCAGGCCGCCCTGCGACGGGCGAGCCGGGCTGATAATACGCGGTCGTTTGCGACGGCGCCTTGAAATCGGGGATCGGGCAGACGCCATACGGCAACCGCGGCAGTTTGCCGAATTCGTGCGCAAGCTCGGGATCGATTCTCTTCGCGATGACGCGATAGCCGTTCACCAGATCGTCGGCCTTGTCGTAGTAAAACCGCGGATCGTTACGCAAAAATTCGGTGAAGTCGTGGAAGCTGCCATTGAAATTCACCGACGCGATGACTTTGTCCATCTCCGCGCGAATTCGTATCACTTCCGACAATCCGATTTCGTGAATCTGCTGCGGTGTCAGGCTCGTCGTCGTTTGCCATCGCACATGGAATGCATACGCGGCACTGCCATCCGGCAGCGAAGTCGCCGCGATGTTGTCGCGGCAAGCTGGAAGATATGTATTCGCGATGTAGTCGTGCAGCCGCTGAAAAGCCGGCGCCAGTGACGAAGCGTAAGTCTGCCTCGCCTGATCGGTCAGCCGCGTCCTATCGGATTCAGAAATCGAAGACGGAAATTCCGTGAACGGCTGAAGCAGGGCGCTCGCCATCGGATCAGCCGGAATCAAATCTGCAATCTGCTTCGGCAAATCACGCAGCGTAATTTTCGGTTGCGTGTATCCGCGCTTCAGTCCCTCTCTCAGCAACTCGACCTGCTGATCCACCGCCGTGGGCAACGCCTTCATCCGCTGCAAAATAATTTCGTACTCCGCCGCATTGTGATGCGGCGTGTTCTCCAGCGTGTCCGCCGCACCTTGCTGAATGCCTTCCATCTGATTGATCGGCATCCACAAGCTGTGTGGCACAACAAACCGAAACGGAAACGGATCGTCTCCGTATTTCAATCCTTCGTCCGAAGCATCGAGCAGCTGCGAGTACAAATCGAAATTGAGTTTTTCATTGTCGGGCAATGCATCGCGCCGAATCTGCTTCAGTTGCGCAATGCTCTCCGCCAGATGCTTCTTCTTCCGCTCAATCCCTGCCGCCGAATCATCGGTCCATCGCGCATCCTGCCCCGGATACCCAACCCCGGTCGCAACTTCTGGATACTCCTCCATCCACTTCTTCCAATCGGCATCGAGGTACGACCGAAAGTTCCGAGTCTCGTCCTCGCCGGCGTGAAAGGCCATCGTGACCACAGGAGCGATCAGAGAAGCAACAGCAGCAAGAGCAAGCATTCGCATGTTGGTGCGACCTCCGATGGAAGACGGCCGATTATAGTAGATGCGCTGCCGATTGGGACGACCGGCCTTCGATTGAATCCAACAGGCTCACCTTCTGGGACCCGCAGATTTTCAGAAGTAGAGCCGCCCTCGTGTAGAATTGTCGACTCAACTCAGCGAGGAATCTTTTTCTCTCATCAAATGGTGAACAAATCCAAATTCCAGGCCATCAAAGGCACGCGCGACCTTTTGCCACCTGAAACCGCGCTCTGGAACCAAGTCGAACAAACCGCCCGAGAAGTCTTCGCCACCTTCCACTTCGGCGAAATACGCTCGCCTATCTTGGAGCCCACAGATCTCTTTGCCCGCGCGGTCGGGGCGGACACAGACATTGTCGGTAAAGAGATGTACACCTTTGCCGATCGTCACGAAAAACTCGATATGAAAACTGTCGGGCAGATCGGCGAGTACCTCAGCAAAGTGAAAGCGTTGTTCGAACAAGGGGAGATTCCGAAGACGCCTTTCAATGAAATTGCCA
>JAFAZL010000256.1 GCA_019239815.1 Acidobacteriota bacterium | reverse complement strand
TAGACGCGGACATCATCGGCGTTCGAAAGTGCGCCGTGGCCTGGGATGATCTTCACGTCGGCGGGTAGCTGCGCGATCGACTTCTCGCAGGCGGCGATCATGCGCTGAACGCTGCCGCCGGCCGCGACGTCGATAAACGGGAATCCGTAACGAACGAAGTCGTCGCCCATGTGCACGACATTGTTCTTCGGAAAATAGATGATCGCGTCTCCATCCGTGTGCCCCGCAGGGAAATGCAGCGCGCGGATGTCTTCGCCGTTGAGGTGGACGGTCACATCGTGTTCGAAGGTGATAATCGGGAGCGCGGCTTTTTCGGCCGGCTTGTTCTGCATTTTTATGCTGCCGCCGTTGCCCGCTTCGCCGCCGGATTCAAGCCGTTTCCGCACGTTGTCTTGCGCAATCAGCGTCGATCCGTCTTTCGCGAAGTTCGCGTTTCCGCCGGTGTGGTCGCCGTGATAGTGCGTGTTGATGACGAAGCGGACGGGCTTGTCGGTGACGCCGATGTTTTTGAGCGCAGCGGCGATTTTCTCGGCGAGCGGGGCGAATTCGTCGTCAACGATGACGATGCCATCTTCGCCGACAGACGCCGCGATGTTTCCGCCGGCGCCTTCGAGCATGTAGATGTTGCCGGAAACTTTGGTGACTTTGATCTGAACCTTCGAGAAGTCTTCGTCTTGCGCGCGAGCGGCGAGCGGGAGAGATAGCGCTGCGGTGACAGCGAGCGTTGCGAAGAAATTTCGTTTGCGCATGACGGATCGTCTCCTGAATTTCGCGTGGGAGTGTAGCACCGTTGGTCGCGCTGAACATCGCCTGGACGAATTTGTGACAAATGCTTAAGGTGCTTCAGGGCTGAAGCCCGTTTTCTCTGCGGACTGCAGATGGCGGCTTAAGCCGCGACCCCACAAGGCGGTTCTCAGTGGGGCTTTAGGACGAGGGTCTGGTCGAGGCGAAACATCAAGGAGGTTTCTGCTGGCACTTGCACCTGTTTGCCGCGGGTGAAGATCTGAGTGAGCAAGCCGCTACCCGCGCCAGCTGCGGCGCCGATGCCTGCGCCCTTGCCGCCGCCGAAGATACCGCCGAAGAGCGCGCCTATCGCCGCGCCGCCGCCGCCAAATTCGGCGGTGCGCTTGTTCGCCCCGACACCACGCTTGTTGTTGATGCTTACGTCGGAGGTGTCCACGCGATATTCCTTGCCGTTGATGGAGATCGAAAACAGATCGAGCACAAGATCGGCGCTATGCACTGCCCCGCCGGTGCCGATGTCGCGCACGACGAGTTTTGCCGGCGTGCCAGCGGGGATCGCGACGTTGTTCGACGCGTCGAAAACATCCTGACTGATCGTCGCGCCGTAAAGCTGGCCGGTGCCTGAGTCGCGCGCGTTGATCGAATCATCGGTGCGAATCGTGATTTCGGTGCCGACCGGAATCACTTTCGCGGGCCCAGCAGGAGCCGGTGTCTGCGTGGGGCGTGTGCGCGTCAGCACGAGCGATTCAACATCCTTTGTTGGAAATTGGTATCCGACTCCCTGATTGTCCATGAAGGGGATCGGGCTGACGCCGGTGTAATTGCCGGTGTAAACCTTGCCGCTGCCGAGCGTCACGATGTCGTTGCCTTCGGCGAATACCAAAGACTGGACGTCGCGCAGCGGGAAGTTGTACTGAATTCCCTGCGCGTCGGTGAAGGTGATCTGCGAATCGGCAGGCACGTCGAATTTTCCATTGTAGCTGGTGCCGTTGTGCAGGATTACCGTGTCGGGACGCGCGATGGGCGTTAGAAAAAACAGAATCGCTGTGAAGCCGAAGAGAATGAAACTGCTGGCGCGAAACCGGCGGGTGAGTTGGCGCATTTCGTTTGCTCCTCAGAGTTGAGGGCAAGAGTTTAACACTGGTTCCGACGGATTGAGATTACGAGGTGATGATGCTTCGAAGGATTACAGTGCGAGCGAGCGAATCGCCAACTACGCCGCGAGTTCGACTTCCTCTTCTTCGGAGTGCAGCAGATGCGCTGGCACTTGCCGGAGCTCCCACACGAGCCCAAGCGCCGCGAGCAGCTTCAGCGTGTAATAGGTAATGTCGATCTCCCACCAGAAAAATCCCTGACGGGCAGACGCCATGAAGTGGTGATGGTTGTTGTGCCAGCCTTCGCCGAGCGTCAGCAGCGCGAGAAACCAATTGTTCTTGCTCGTGTCGGTCGTCTTGTAGCGAACCGTGCCAAAAAGGTGGGACAGCGAATTGATCGTAAACGTGTCGTGCCAGAGCAGCACGGTGCTCAGTACAAATCCCCAGAGGAACAGCGGCAGCCCACCGATCAGATAAAGCGAAACACCAAGCGTCGCCGGCGGCACCCAGTGATATTTGTTGAGCCAGCGCAGCTCCCGAAATTTGGCGAAGTCGGCGATGTAGTTCGTGCGCGTGTCGTTATAGCGATCGGAAACGATCCAGCCAATGTGCGACCAGAAAAATCCGAAGAGCGTCGGCGAGTGCAGATCCTCTTCCTGATCCGAAAAACGGTGATGATGCCGATGATGAGCCGCCCACCAGAGCACGCCCTTTTGCGCGGAAGTCATGGCCATGAACGCGATGACGAACTGGAAGAAGCGGCTGGTCTTGAATGAACGATGCGAAAAATAGCGGTGGTAACCTGCGGTAACCCAGAACATGCGGCCAAAAACCAGCGCCACGCAGGTGATCGCATACGACCACTTGAACGGCACGAAGAACACGCCCAACGCCAGCAAATGCATCAGCGCAAACGGGGTTACGCCCACGACCGAAATGCGCGCGCCGTTCGGCAACGGTATAGACAGGGATCGTGCTGCAGTGGCCATGCTCGGCGAATTTC
The DNA here is from genome assembly GCA_019239815.1 of Acidobacteriota bacterium. Next base: position 833 of record JAFAZL010000256.1, on the reverse strand, counting down.
CTAGGGATGATTTGGCGTTCGACGCCGTACGACTGAGCGTTTTGCGAGCGACCGTTACACAGGGGGCGAACTCAGCAGCACGATTCAGCTTGTTCAGTTTACGAAGCGCGAAAACGAGGGTCAAGCAAACTGTGGGACAGGTGCGGTGATAGCCGCATTTGGACCAAAGGCCAGCATCTTTCACATGTGCGCGAGAAAGTCGAGACACGGCAAGTGTGCTATCGTTTCTCGGCAAACAATTTCAGTGAGGAAAAATGGCGGAACGCCCAGTCTTAGTAGGACTTATCCCGCAGGCCGTCGTGCTCGATCCGGGCGACCAAGTGTCGTGGATCTCGGACGCAGGTAACTTGAAAATCGAATTTGACGTGAACCGCTGCCCGTTTGGTTCGAACATCTTCCAGGCTCCCGCCGGAATGCGACTTTTGAGCGGGCCCGTACAGCCCGGAATCAAGGCCGCAACATTTAAGTACAAGCTTTGGTTGAACGAACAGATGGTAGGTCAGGGCGAAGTGATCGTACGCGGTAAGTAGCAACAGCCAGCCGCACAACATCGAGAGGGTGGGGGGCGAGGGTCCCCCACCCGGCATTCTTCAAAACAAAATAGCGAGAGCAAACTGCGAGCGCGATCGACTCACTGACCAGCCGCGGCAGCCTGACCGTTCGGCGTCATCTTGTCGACGACGTGCGGCAACAACTGCGTCATCGCGGTCTGCAACATGTTTGGATCAACGCCGAACTTCGCAGCGATCTCATTCAACGCGCCGCCATGCAGCACGCTGTTGAGTTGATCGTTCGAAATCGGCAGATTCTGGCCGGTGCCGATCCACGAACTC
>JAFAZL010000140.1 GCA_019239815.1 Acidobacteriota bacterium | reverse complement strand
GCGGCGATGCCGAGGCTTTTCATTTTGCGGTAGAGGTGGCTGCGTTCGAGGCCCAGGGCGCCGGCGGTCTGGGTCATATTCCAGCGGTTTTCTTGCAGCTTGCGCAGGATGAATTCGCGTTCGTAGGCGCTACGGGCTTCGTGCAGTGTGTTGTAGGGATGCTGCGGGCTTTCGGCGACACCGCGGAAGAGCTCCGGCGGCAGATGGTGAGGCTCGATGCGCGCTTGCGGGCAGACGATGACGAGACGCTCGACGAGATTGCGCAGCTCGCGGACATTGCCAGGGAAGGGATAGCGCATCAGGATTTCCATTGCAGTGTCGCTGAGTTCGCGTGTGCGCTTACCGTAGGCGGAACTGAATTCATTGAGGAAATAGCGAGCGAGAATCGGGATGTCTTCTTTGCGATCGCGCAGTGGCGGAACGAAGAAGGGAATCACGTTCAGCCGATAGAACAGATCCTGGCGGAAAGCGCCGCGAGCGATTTCCTGTTCAAGATTTTTGTTGGTGGCGGCGAGAACGCGGACATCGACGCTCACGTTTTGGCTCGAGCCGACGGGTTCAATGCGGCCCTCTTCCAGAGTGCGCAGAACCTTGGATTGCGTGCGCAAGCTCATGTCGCCGATTTCGTCGAGAAACAGCGTGCCGCCGTCTGCTTTTTGGAATTTGCCGATCTTGTCTTCGGCTGCGCCAGGGAAGCTGCCTTTCACGTGGCCAAAAAGTTCGGATTCGATGAGGTCTTCGGGGATCGCGGCGCAATTCACTTCGACGAAAAGGCCTTTGTTGCGCAGGCTCGCGGCATGGAGCGCGCGGGCGACGAGCTCTTTGCCGGTGCCGCTTTCGCCGTAGATCAAGACGCGACCGTTGCTCGGGGCGGTGACGGCGATCTGCTGGCGCAGCGCTTTCATCGGGACGCTTTCGCCGATGACCTGGTAGCGGTGGCCGAGTTCGCTCCGCAGGAGTTGGTTTTCTTCTTGCAAGCGGCGCTGCTGAACAGCGTTGCGAACGAGCACGACGATTTTTTCAAGCGATAGGGGCTTCTCGATGAAGTCAAAGGCGCCGAGCTTAGTGGCGCGCACGGCGGTCTCGATCGTGCCGTGTCCGGAAATCATGATGACGGCGGGAGGCCGTGGTTGGGCCTGCAAGCGGCTGAGCGCTTCGAGGCCATCGATGCCAGGAAGCCACACGTCGAGAAGAATCACTTCGACGTTTCCATTTGAAGCGCGTTCGAGCGCTTCTTCGCCGGAGTTGACGGTGTCTACGTCGTAGCCTTCATCTTTGAGGATCGACGCGAGCGATTCACGGATTCCGGCTTCGTCATCAACGACTAGCAGTTGGGGCCGAGTGGTCATTTTATCTTTCGTCAGTCTCCGTTCTCAGAAACTCGAAACTCGAAACTCGAAACTCGAAACTCGAAACTCGAAACTCGAAACTCGAAACTCGAAACTCGAAACTCGAAACTCGTTCAACCCTCGTCAGGTGGCTTCGACGCCGTTGCGATCGGTAACGGCAGCGGTTGCTGGTTCGGCTGACGGCAGTTCGACGAGGAACTTCGAGCCGACCGGAAAATTGTCTTCGACGTGAATCGTGCCGCCGTGCTCGGCGACGATGCGGGCGGCGATCGCGAGGCCGAGGCCGGTGCCGCGATTCTTGGTGGAGAAATGCGGCAAGAAAAGACGATCTTTGTCTTCGGGCGAGATGCCGTGCCCAGTGTCCCGCACGCAGATTTCAACGGTTTCGGCGTCGTTTTGCACGCTGGTTGAAACGGTGATTTCGCGGAGCGTCGCGGTTTCGAGCGCTTCGGCGGCGTTGTCGATGAGATTCACGACGACGCTGCGCAGCAGGCCGCCATCGGCGCGGACGGGCGGAAGATTGTCGGCGAGGGATGTTTTCAGCGTAATCCCATCGAGGCGGCCGGAGAAGACTTCGACGGCCTCCTGGATGACCGTGTTTGCGCTCGTGGGAGTGAGCTTGGCGGTGGGGAAGCGGACGAACTGCGAGAACTCGTTGACGAGCTGGGCGAGCG
>JAFAZL010000908.1 GCA_019239815.1 Acidobacteriota bacterium | reverse complement strand
GGGTGTCGAAGAACGCACAAATTTCTCGTCTCTTGCCAAGTTTGCAGGATTGCCGCTGGCCGCTGCTTTGTTATGTAGCTTGGCGGCCTTGGTATTGACCTCGCACGAGCAGGCACAGACCGCGGCGCAAACCGGTGTCACGGCGCCGACCAAGGCGCTCTCCGCTCAGCTCTTCCAGGAATTCGTTTATCCCTTTGAACTCACATCGTTCCTGATCCTGGTCGCCATCGTTGGCGCGATCGTGCTCGCTCAGCGCGACCGCAAGGAAAGCCATCTATGATCCCCACCAACTACTACCTGTTTCTCAGTGCCATTTTGTTTGGCCTGGGCGTCATCGCATTTATTTTTCGCCGCAACATCATCACGATCTTTATGTCTATCGAACTGATGCTGAATGCGGTAAACCTGGCGTTTGTCGCGTTTAGCCAGGTCTGGAATCACATGAGTGGTCAGGTTTTTGTGTTGTTCGTGATCGTTGTAGCGGCGGCGGAAGCTGCCGTCGGCCTCGGCATCATCATCCTCATTCAGCGTAACCGTCAATCGCTCAACGTCGAGCGCGTGGACCAGCTCAAACTCTAATGCCGATACTCGAAAATCTCTGGATCATCCCGCTCCTGCCCTTGCTCGGCTCGGCGATCAACGGCTTACTCGGCGCAAAGTGGCCGAACAAGATCGTCAACGCGGTCGCCGTCGGCTCGACGGGGCTTGCGTTTGCCTGCGCTCTCGAAGCTGTTCGTGAGTTTTCGCAGTTGCCGCCCGATCAGATTCCCTTTGTGAAGCAGTTTTTTACCTGGATCTCCTCCGGCACGTTCCGCGCGGGATTCGATCTTCAGGTCGACCAACTCACGGTCGTGATGCTGTTAGTTGTAACCGGCGTCGGCTGGCTCATCCACATCTATTCGACCGGCTACATGGCGCATGAGCACGGCTACTACCGATTCTTCTCCTACTTGAACCTGTTCATGTTTTTCATGCTCATCCTGATTCTGGCCGCGAACTACGTATTGCTGTTCGTCGGATGGGAAGGCGTTGGCCTCTGCAGCTACTTGCTGATCGGGTTTTACTTCCTGAAGAAGTCCGCGGCGGATGCAGGCAAAAAAGCGTTCATCGTCAACCGCATTGGTGACTTCGGCTTCATGCTCGGCATGTTTTTGCTGTTCAAGACGTTTGGCACCCTGGATTTTGTGCCTCTGTTCGCGAAGGCTGGCCCAATGCCTGCCGACGCAATGGGACAGTACGGCACCCTGACCATCGCGTGCTTGCTGCTGTTTGTCGGCGCAACCGGTAAATCCGCGCAACTTCCCTTGTATGTCTGGCTTCCTGACGCCATGGAAGGTCCCACCCCGGTTTCCGCTTTGATCCACGCGGCGACGATGGTGACCGCTGGTGTTTATGTCGTGGCGCGGTCGCATGTCCTCTACCTGCACTCGCCGAGCGCGATGGTGATTGTCGCCATCGTGGGATGCGCAACCGCGCTGTTCGCGGCAACCATAGGCCTCGTGCAAACCGACATCAAGAAAGTTTTGGCGTACTCCACCGTCAGCCAGTTGGGCTACATGTTCTTAGGCTGCGGCGTCGGCGCCTTCAGCGCGGGTATCTTCCACCTGATGACACACGCATTCTTCAAGGCATTGCTCTTTCTTGCAGCAGGCAGCGTGATTCACGCCATGGGCGGCGAGCAAGACATGCTGAAGATGGGCGGCCTCAGCAAGAAGATCAAGTGGACTTACATCACGATGCTGACCGCAACACTAGCGATCGCGGGATTCCCACCGCTGGCCGGCTTCTTCTCGAAAGATTCGATCCTGCTCAGCGCCTATCAAAGCGACAACGGCGGAAAGATTTTGTACGGCGTTGGATTGTTCACTGCCCTGCTGACTTCCTTCTACATGTTCCGGCTGATCTTCCTCACCTTCTTCGGCAAGCAGCGCTACGACGAGCACCATGTTCACGTGCACGAATCGCCGAATAACATGCTCGTACCGCTGATGATCTTGGCGGTGCTGTCGCTCGTTGGCGGCTGGCTCGCAGCGCCCGCGTTTTGGGGCGGAACGGATTACTTCACGAAGTTCCTTGAGCCGGTATTCGCGGGTGGCGCAACCGAAGCAGCAACGGCTGAGGCTGCGGCTCATGCGCTGGAGATTCCGCTGGCCATCGTCGCCGTGATTACCGCGACGATCGGATTGGGCGTCGCCTATTGGCTCTATCTCAGCAAGCCTGAAAAGCCAGCCGAGTTCGCGAAGTCCATGAAGGGCGCATACAACACGCTGCTCAACAAGTATTACGTTGACGAGCTTTACGCCGCCGCCGTGGTCAAGCCGCTGCTCTGGCTTTCGACCCACGTGCTGTGGCAGACCGTCGATGTGCAGATGATCGACGGCGCAGTGAACGGCATCGCGCACGGCGCTTCGGAAGTCGGCGACGGCGTGCGCCAAGCGCAATCCGGTAACACCCGCAGCTACGCCGTTTGGGTAGTCATCGGCGCAATCGTCGTGATTGCGATTATCTTCTGGCCGTATCTGCGACCGACGGCAATCGGGATGGTGCGCTGATGCAGCTCCCCGGATTGCTCTCGGTCCTGATCTTCTTCCCCGCCCTTGGCGCGCTGGCACTTTTGCTGTTGCGCGGCGACGATCACGTCTGGATTCGCCGTCTTTCGCTCACCATTTCCATCGTCGAGTTCATCTTCTCGCTTTTCTTGATCCCGAAGGTGCCAATCGGCGTCTCCGGATATTCGCTGGTCGAGTATTACAACTGGATCGCGAATCCGCAGATTCACTACCACCTCGGCATCGATGGCATCAGCCTGTTCCTCGTCATTTTGACGACATTCCTGACGCCAATCTCGGTGCTCGCGTCATGGAGCAGCATCAACCATCGCGTGAAAGAATTCTTCGTGATGCTGCTGATGCTCGAAGTCGGCGTGATCGGCGTCTTCGTTTCGCTCGACTTGTTCCTCTTTTTCCTCTTCTGGGAAGTGATGCTGATTCCGATGGCGTTTCTTATCGGCATCTGGGGCCACGACCGCCGGATCTACGCCGCCGTCAAATTCGTGCTCTACACCATGGCCGGCTCGATCCTGATGCTGGTCGGCATCATCTGGCTCTATAACCTGACCGGAAGCTTCGACCTCCCGAAGATTCAGCAGGCCCTCCAGGAAGGCCGCCTGTTCACTCTGACCTCGCAGCAGGAGATGCTGCTCTTCCTCGCATTCTTCGGAGCGTTCGCCATCAAAGTACCGCTGTTCCCGCTGCACACCTGGCTGCCGGACGCGCACGTCGAAGCGCCAACCGCTGGCTCCGTGATGCTCGCGGGCGTGCTCCTGAAGATGGGCACGTACGGCATGATGCGCTTCTGCCTGCCGCTCTTCCCCAACGCCGCGCATAAAGCGGCGCCCTGGGTTGCCGCACTCGCGATTGTCGGCATCGTTTACGGCGCACTAGTTTCGCTGGTGCAGCCCAACCTCAAGAAACTCGTCGCCTACTCCAGCGTCAGCCATCTTGGTTTCGTCGTCCTTGGCATCTTCGCGTTCCACAGCATCTCCAT
>JAFAZL010000853.1 GCA_019239815.1 Acidobacteriota bacterium | reverse complement strand
ACGGCCGACGATGGTGAAGTCGTTGGAATTTTTCAGCGGAACGGTGTTGAGATTCGGAACCGGGAGCGTGGCAGCGACCGAGACGAGTTCGCCGTAAGTCAGATATTGATTGCGCGCGCCGTGGAGAATGCCGCCGTCCTTCGGCTTGCACGTGTTGCGGTTTACATTCCAATGTTGCGCGGCGGCGGTAATCAGCATCTCTCGCGCGGCCGCGCCGGCTTGGCGCAGCGGAAGCCACGACCCGGCCACACTGCCGCTTCCGCCTGTGCCGTGTTCGTAGATCGCGGGATCGGTCGGGGCTTGCTCGACCTTGACCTTTTCCCATTCGAGATAAAGCTCTTCGGCGAGGATCATCGGCAGCGCGGTCATGATGCCCTGGCCCATTTCGGATTTTCCGAGGATGAGCGTGACCTGATTGTCGGGCGTGATGCGCACCCAGGCATTGAACGGATTGACGGTTTTCTTTTCCTGATCGCCGTCGCTCGCTTCGGCAGGCGAACCACCGAGGTGGAAGCCGATGACGAGTGCGCCTCCGGCCGAGGCGGCCGTTTTCAGGAAGTCGCGGCGATTGACGAGAGATGCTGTGGCCATGACGATTTACCTCGAATCCGGATTGGAGAGACGCGTTCTCGTAATTGCGAAAACAAACCGCCGGCGGGACGCCGAGGCTACCTAGGCTTTGCCGGCTTGCAGGTCGGCGGCGCGATGGATCGCTTTGCGAATGCGCTGATACGTGCCGCAACGGCAGATGTTGCCGCTCATGAAGTCGTCGATATCGGCGTCGCTAGGATTCGATTTTTTGGTGAGCAGAGCGACCGCCGACATGATTTGTCCCGACTGGCAGTAGCCGCACTGCGGAACATCTTCCGCGATCCAGGCTTGCTGGACGGGATGCAGGCCTTCGGCGGAGATTCCTTCGATGGTCGTGACTTTCTTTCCGGCGACGCTGCCGATCTGCGTGATGCAAGAGCGCGTCGCTTCGCCGTTGATGTGGACCGTACAGGCGCCGCAGAGCGCCATGCCGCAGCCGAATTTTGTGCCGGTCATGCTGAGCGTGTCGCGCAGAACCCAGAGCAGCGGCATCTCGGGGCTGACGTCGACCGTTTGGGCTTTTCCGTTGAGCGTGAAGGTGATGGCCATGGAGCCCTCCTTGGCGAGGACGTTATCGTACAACAGGTCTGGGGTGGGTGAAAATCGCCGAAATTTCGTCGGCACGAAGCTTTACAAAGGACTCTGACGGATGCCTCACGGAATCGTGAGCCTTAGGTTGAGCGAGCGATTCTCAGGCCGTTAGGACAACTTTGGGATGATCTTTCTCGACGCCGCGCCAGCCGACGGGGCGGCCACTGATCGCTTCTTTCACAGAACGGAACAAGACGACATACATCAACTGGCGATAGTAGAAGCGCTGGAGAAGGACCGGGATGAGGAGTGTCCAATCTTCGTGCGGTTCGAGAAGAAACGCGATCGCGCACGTCAGGACGTCGATGATGAGGAAGCCTAGGAAGAAGAGCACGGAGCGCTGAACGTCAGCTGTGGTCCAGATTTGAGGCAGGTGAGCGACTTTCTGGCCGAGCGCCCACAGCACCAGCGAGCCGAAGAACATCAGGTCGATCACGGGCGATATCAGCGGCAGGAAAAGCTGGAAGACGAACACGTTTGGCAGCGCGACCCATCCGAGCGTGCTGTACTTCGGGCGGAAGAGCGTGTCGCTGTGCTTCCAGAAGGCTTGCAGCGTGCCAAAGGTCCAGCGGAAACGCTGGCGAATGAGTTGGCCGGCGGTTTCAGGCGCTTCGGTCCAGGCGATGGCTTCTTCGTCGTAGCCGATGCGCCAGCCGAGACGGCGAATCGCGATGGTGAGGTCGGCATCTTCGGCGACGGTGTCGGCGGTGATTCCTCCGGCGGCAGCGATGGCTTCTTTGCGCCACGCGCCGAGCGCACCGGGCACGACGGTGATGCAATTTAGCAAATCGAAAGCGCGCTTTTCCATGTTCTGGCTGGTGATGTATTCGAGCGCTTGCCAGCGTGTGAGCCAGCGTGACCGGTTGCCGACCTTCACGTTGCCGGCGACGGCGCCGAGCTTCGGATCGGAGAAGTGGCGCACGAGTTTGCTGATGGCATCGGGCTCGATTTCCGTGTCGGCGTCGATGGTGACGACAATTTCGGTGTGCGCTTCGGCCATGGCGTGGCTGAGGGCCGCCGATTTGCCGCGATTCACCTGATGAATGATGCGCACGCGCGGCTCAGTGCCGAAATTCGTGTCGAGGATTTCGCCGGTGCGATCGGTCGAGCCGTCGTCAACAACGATGATGTGCAAATCGGGGTAATCGGACGCGAGAACAGAGGTAACCGTTTGCGCGATGACGGACTCTTCGTTGTGCGCGGGCACGAGAACGGTAACGCCCGGCGGCGGAACGGGCATCACAAGGTGATCCGGCCGGACCTTTTCGATCAGCGCGAGAATACCGATGATCAGCGCGCGGCCGCTGACCAACACGATGCCGAGGATGAAGATTGTCGCGATGCCGGCGCGAAGCCAGCGATAAATCCCGAAGATGAAGCCGTCGGCGTGAGCCTGAAGCCGTTCCATCGTCGTCAGCGGCATCATGACTTCGGCGCGCGTTTTGCCGATGAGATCGGAGACGGAAACGAAGTCGTAGCCCTGGATGCGGAGCGCGTCGATGATTTTCGGCAACGCCTTCACGGTGTTGTAGCGCTCGCCGCCGCCATCATGGAAGAGCATGATGTTACCGTCTTCCGCCTGCCGCATGATGTTGTCGATGATTTCCTGCTCGGGAATCTGGCCGCCGCCCGGCAGCTGTTGCCAATCATGCGCGTCGATTTTCTGGCCGACGATGAGGTAGCCCATGTCTTGCGCGATCGGAAGCTGCGCGACTTCCTCGGCATATTCCGGCTGGTGATCGATGCCGTAAGGTGGGCGGAAAAGAATCGATTTCACGCCGATTGTGCTTTCGATCAGGCGCTGCGTGAGGTTGAGTTCCCAACGAATTTGCGTTTTTGTGATTTCGTCGAAATTCGGGTGCGTATAGGTGTGGTTGCCGATTTCGTGGCCATCGTTGTACTCGCGCTTGAGGATTTCGGGATTTTCGCTGGCCTGCACACCGATGACGAAAAATGCGGCGGGCACTTTTTTCTGTTTGAGGATGTTGAGGATCTGCGGCGTCCAGCGCGGGTCGGGACCGTCGTCGAAAGTGATGGCTAATTTTTTCTTGGCGGCGCCGATCTGATCGATGTCGTAAGAAAGCGGAATCGCTTCATAGTTTTCGTCGGTGAAAAGATCGGTCGCGGCGTCGTAGGTGAAGCTGCGCTTGCCGCGCTTTGGTGTATCGACGAAGCGCCAGACATCGCCGTCGCCTTCTAGGATCAGGTCGGGACCCGGCGCGATGTCTTCGAGCTGCGCGCGCATCGCGTCGTCGGGACGCGTCGCATCCCAAATGCGCCAGATTGAGGTATCGGAGTGGCCCAGGCGAAACAACATTGTGCCTTGCACACCCAGGCGTTCGCTGGCGCGAAGCTGGTTGTAGCCGGTGACGGCGTCAAGCATCCAGACCTGATGCTCGTGATTGTTCTCATCAACGTAGGAGTAACGCGGGTTGAGCGAGTCGCTGTCGAAATCGATGTCGGTTTCGGACTCGAAAGCGTGGAGCAGTGCTTCTTGTACGCTGAATTCGGTGGCCGACGCCCACTTCTTGTCGTCTTTGCGCGGCCAGTCGTAGGCAAAATTTGCGACGCCGACAACGATTTTCTGCGCAGGAACCTGCTGCATGATCTGATGAAGATTTTCGACGAACCAATCCTGCGCTGCGATCGGACCCGGCGGCGACGAAACCCAGTGCTGATCGAAATTCAGCAGGACGATCGCGTCGCATTCTTTGCCGAAGAATCGGTAATCGTAAGCGTCGTCGCGGGCCGGAACTTCGACCATGAGTTTCAGTCCGACCGCGTGGAGAGCCGAACTGAGTTCGGAGACAAACTCGCGAAAATTAGCTTGAGATGCGTCGGGAATCGACTCGAAATCGACGACGATACCGGACTGGTGCGCTTCGACGGCATATTCGACAACCTCGCGGACGAGGCCGTGGCGCGCGTCCTGGTTCTCGAGCATCTGCACCATTTCATTTACGCGCCAGACCTGGCCGTCATAGTTGTTGAGCAGACCCATGATCGGGAGCTCGACGTTGGCAGATTTCATCCAGCGATGGAGCTTGTCGTCTTTGAGGAGTGAAATTGCTTCTTCGGGCGAGGCCTTCACGGTCTGATAGCGCTCGTAGTCGACGATCGTGAGTTGGCCGTCGGATGTGACGGCGTGGAGTTGCTCGGGAATCAGCACGTCGAGATCTTTGTAGTGACGCTTGAGCGACGCGAGGCTGTTGGGGTCCCAACTCACGTAGTAGGCGGCGCGCAACGGATCGTAGCTGGCCGGAACGTTGCCGATATTTTCGACGCGGCGATGACGGCCTTCGCGGCCGGGGACGACTTTCGGTCCAGTCTTGATCTTGAGCGCTTTGTAGATCGGGCGCGTGTCGGGAACGAGGCCTGCCGGAAGCTCAACGCTCGCAGCGATATTGACGAAGAAATACGCGAGAAGCAGCGTCAGCAGCACGCCGGAAACTTCCATGATGCGGCGCGTGCGTCGCCAACGGACGCGCTCTGCGTCGTAGAAAATTGGACCGCGTTCCTTCATTCAACCTTTCCGAATTGCGATACGGCTGGGCACCCGAGCGCCGGGCAGTGGAGTCCGTCTGCCTGATTGCGTCTGCTCTATTGTAAGATGCGACTCATTGATGAAGCGAATTTTCTCCAGCCCGGGTGTCGCGCTCGTAGCTGGATTGTGCCTCCGGTTGTTCTTCGTTTTGCGGTTCCCGGCAAGCTCGGGCGACACCGTTTTATACGAACAAATGGCGAGCAATTGGCTGCTGCACCACGTGTACGCGATGGACGTGGGCGGACAGATTACGCCGGTGGATTTGCGCATGCCTGGGTACCCGATTTTTCTGGCGATCGTTTACGCGATCACGGGAAGAACGGGAGACGCGGCGCATTTGTCATTGATGATTGCGCAAGCGGTTGTGGATTTGTTTTCGTGCGTGTTGATTGGGGCGCTGGCCGCGGTTTTGGCGTTGATGGTGAGCGAGCAGGCACCGGCGCGGCGGGTTTTCACGGCGGGAATCTGGCTTGCAGCGCTCTGCCCTTTTACGGCGAACTACACGGCAGTGACGCTGACGGAAGTGTTTGCGATTTTTTTTACGGCGGCGGCACTCCTGCCGCTGTGTTTGTTGGTGGGGCGGCCGCGGAACAACGGATGGCTGTTTCTCAAGCGCGCCTGGGCGCGAGCGAACAATTATCGCTATCTTGCGGCGTCGAGCGCGTTGTTGGTCGGCATTTGCACGCTGTTTCGGCC
>JAFAZL010000749.1 GCA_019239815.1 Acidobacteriota bacterium | reverse complement strand
AAAGTGACGCAACTCTGGAGAGCGGCGACGAGGGAGGACACTGAAACGTCGTCCGTAGGGTGGGCCAAATGGGAAATCAGGCCCAGCCAGTGCATCGGGATAAACAGCAAATAAACGCCGACGAACGTAAGCCAGAAATGGATTTTGCCGAGGCGCTCGCTGAGTGCGCGACCGAACATCTTTGGGAACCAGAAAAAGAGCGCGGCCAGCATCGCGAAGGTCGCGGCAACGCCCATGACGAGATGATAGTGACTGCTGACGAGATCGTCGCCAACAGAGACCGCGGGAAACTTTGCCCGCGATAACAAGAGCCCGGTCAGACCACCGGAAACAAACAGCGAAACGAATCCAAGGGAGAACAGCATTGCCGTCGAAAAGCGCGGCTTCGCATTCCAGAGTGTGCCGAACCAACTGATCAGCAAAATCGAGGATGGCGCGCCAAGCGACAGCGCGAATAGCGAGAAGACGAGTGGGGAATACGGATCAAGGCCGGCCACGAAGTTGTGCTCACCCCAGATCCAGAAACCAGACAAGCCGACCGCGCAGAGCGCGAGAATGACACCTCGATGAGCGAAGACCGGTCTGCGGGCGTAGGTCGCAACCAAATGCGTGATGATGCCGAAGCATGGCAGGATTGCAACATAGACCTGCGCTTGCGTGAAAAACCAGAACAAACGCTGCCAAGAGCTTAACGATGAGATCGCGCCGGCAACAGAACTCGTGAAGAAATGCGTTGCGGCTGCCCGGTCGCAAAGCAAAAGCACGCAGGCTCCCATAAGCACAGAAAAGATGAGAAGGCTCAGTACAGCATTGATGAACCAAGCCCAGACCGTTATCGGCAGCCGCGGCAGCGACATTCCCTTGGTGCGGAGATCAACGGTCGTCACCGCAAAATTGAGCGCATTCAGAGCGGCACCGAGGCAGAAGAGCAAGACTGACGCGAGCCACAAGGTTAGCCCCGTCTCAGGTGCGTAAAAGAATGAGGCGATCATTCCGACCACTGAAGAAACGGTGAGCCAAAATCCCAGCCGCGTCAGCCGTGGAAAAGCCATCTCGCGCGCGCCAATCTGCGTCGGCAGAAAGTACGTGCCGAAGCCCGCCTGCGGAGCGCACGTCAAGACAACAAAGACCATCAGGGAGCCGTGAATGAGAGTGAGCGATGCGTAAGCCTCTGGGGAAGCGATGAAATGGGGTCCGGGCCAGAGGAGCTGGAAGCGCATCACCAGCGAAGTGATCATCCCGACGAACACGCTAAGCAACGCGAGCCAAAGATAGCGAAGGCCGATGGTTTTGTGATCTGTGGCGAGAAGTGAGGAACGGAACACGCGTGTCTCGAAACGGCGCGGGGCGCAGTTGTCCTACAAGCCTAACCATACACCCACTGAGGCGATTTCCGAAGTCCGGTTTTCGAGCACCTGGCCCGACAGGAAAATTCCAGTTCTAAAACTGCGAGGCTCTAGATGATTCGCTGCATTGCGGGAGACGCTCTGAGACCGCACGATCGAGATAAGAGTTCCCTAACAAGGAGGCTTGACATGGGACGAGTGCTGAAATGCTCTGACGTTCATCTGGGATGCAAATTTGAAGCTCAAGGCCAGAGTGACGACGAAATTCTGAAGCAGCACGCCGAGCATGCAAAGAAAGAACACAAATTGACGGAAATCCGGCCGGAGGACTGGGAGTCGGCTCGAAAGGCAATCCGCGAAGAGGAAGGCAGGAAAGCGGCGAGCAGATAGCAAGGGTCGAAATCGTTGCCGCTGGCGAGTTCAGGCGCTGGGCGCGGATGGCTCGGAAGAATCAGGTCGGAGCCATTTGACTTTCCAGACGAGAACGATCAGCAATGCCAAGGCGATCGTGTTGGCTAAGCCGTAGTGAGTTTCCTTGGCGCGCACGACGATGGTCACGATGCGGCCGATGTTGACCACGAACAATCCGGCCAGCGCACCTAGATAGAGCAGAACCGAGCGCCATGTCTGCATGCGCTTCCAGTTCATCAGAAATACCGTGGCGAAAAGCATCGAGAAGATCTGCATGTTCTCGGCGCCGGAGCATTGCCACGTGATGATGACGTCGACGTTTGGCGTAACAACCCGGTCGCCGACGGGGTGAGATCTGGGCACGACAGCGGAAGCGATGCGAGCCCAGATCGGGCCGAGCGAGTTCCAGTTCGCGTGTATGAAGTAAGGGGCGATCACAACAAATGTGGCGAGGAGAGCGACCAGGACATAGGTCGGCGCTTTGAGGTCGGACAATCGGAACGACTTCGCGCTCGCGGATCGGCTCGATGCAATGGCAACGTCGGGGGCGGGCACAACTACCGACAGCGCTGGCCGAGCAACAGGTGCGGCATCCTTGATCGGGTTACCGGCGTCGGGATTCGAATGTGCTCTGGCTGGTGCGCTACCGCTCATCGAGTGGTCAGTTTAAGGATGCCGATGACAAACATTCCGATAAAGAGGGTGATGTAAGCCGTGTGGCCGTCGAATTCATCGCCCGACAAGGGGCCACCTGGAGATGGAGGCCCTGCGGGTGGTGAAACCGGGGTCACGATCGTTGTCGGCCCGCCGTGGCTATTCCCTGGCGGTACGTAGAATGGCGGAATAAACCAGAATGGGTGATGCGCCGCGGCCACGACGGCCGGGGTAACCGGAGCGCCTCCAGCCACAGGCGGCAACGGAGCCAGCACAGGGGCGGCTTCGTGGCTCGCAGCCAAAGTCAACGGCACAGCCGGCGCTTCTTCGGGATCTTCGAGCAGAGCTGGCGGAACGTCTTCGCTCGGCTGCATCGGCGAAACGCTGACCAAATTTCCGCAGCGGGCAAGAACCGTCTTGCCGCAGAAAGTCATGACGTACTCGCCCTTTTTTACTACGAGGGGCCGAGCAGCCCACTTGATT
>JAFAZL010000711.1 GCA_019239815.1 Acidobacteriota bacterium | reverse complement strand
GACGATGCGACAGTTTAGCTCGTTGGCGTCGAGAGGAGAAATTTTGGAGTGCGGGTACATGCCGACAGGAGTGGTGTTGAGGATGGCATCGAACTTTTCAGATTTGAGAGCGAATCGCGGGACGGCTTCACCGCCGACGGCGCGAGCAAGTTCGCGCGCTTGCTGTTCGCGACGCGCGCAGATGGCGACCTGAGCGCCGGAGCGCGCGAGTGCGACGGCTGCGGCGCGAGCGGAGCCTCCCGCACCAAAGAGAAGGACTCGGCTCCTGGCAAGGTGCAGCTTTCTTTCGAGCGACCGGAGGACGCCGACGTAATCGGTATTCGAGCCCGCGAGCGAGCCGTCGGGCCGGACGACGACGGTGTTGACGGCGCCGATGTCGGCGGCGAGGTCGTCGCAATGCTTGAGGTATTTCAGGATTTTTTGTTTGTGAGGAATCGTGACGCTGAAACCGCGAATGCCGAAGTCGGGGATGGCTTTGAGGAAGTCGGAAAGGCTTTGGACGCGAAAGGGGAGGTAGACGGCGTTTGTTTTTTTGGCGACGAAGCCGGAATTGTGGAGCAGGGGAGAGAGCGAGTGACTGATGGGATCTCCGATGACGCCGTAGACGCGGGTGCTTCGATTTAGCTGGTGAGCGCGATAGAGGTGTTTAAGCTCGTGGAGGCTGACTTGGCCGGGAGCGGTTGCTGTGCCAACCGGTGCATATTCGAGAGTGCTCGCATACTTGAGGGCGAGAATGCGAGCGGGGAGGCCGACTTCGCCCATTGGGACGGCGATGCAGTCTTTCGAGCCTTCGGCCCACTTGAGGAGGCGGACGCTGTCGGCAATGTTGCGCGGTAAGGCGGCAATCTTGATCGCGTCGATCTCACCGTGGGATGGAGTCCGAAAGGAACGCCCAAGTTCGGGGGTACGATCGAAATCGTGGATCGAAAGCATGATGCGGCCCGGTACGGCGTAGCCGCGGGCGGACTTGTTGGGAAGTTCGCGGAGGGTTTCGATTTCGATGTCGCACCACTGGCAGCCGGCTTCGCGCGCCTGAATCAGCCAATATAATTGACCCTGAATGTCGCCGGTGAACTCGCCGCCCGCACGCTTTCGGCGGCAAGTGGCTAAAAATGTGGCGTTTGCAGGCTTGTGCGACTTCAACCAGGCGAGCAATTTTGAGCGTTCGTCGTCGGAGGACAGCCAATCGAGACGAATCTCAATTGTGGGTGTCTCCTTCAAGGCTGCGCGGATCGCGCCAGACATCTCAGCGGCGGTCGAAGCGGCGACCACACCACAAATGGAACCAACCCCGTGACCGAGACGCGCCATCCTGCAAAGACCCTCATCTAGCTGAAAGTAAGCTAGTTATCTCTGATTCAGCCGTCCGACTTACGGGCAAACGGCCAGTATCTAGAGTGTAAAGCAGTCTCGCCCAATTTGTTGACGCTGTGGGGGGCGGTTGTTAATTTTGATGGGCAGGTCCCCGCACGGCCCCGAAGGGCGTGTGTTGTCGAAGGAGCATGGAAATGCGCGCGAAATTAGCTGCGTTTTGTGTCTCGATCCTGGCGAGCGCGGGCGTTTGCGCGGCCCAGACCCCATCCGGCACGAATCCGAACGGTCAAGTGGACTATACCAAGGTTTACTGCTCCGGATTCGTGAGCGATCCCAAAGTTCCAGACGACATTCGAGTCATTTCGGGCGAGCAGTCGAGCTATAAGATCATTTTTTCGCGCGGCGATTATGTATACATGAACCGAGGAGCACAACAGGGCGTCAAGCCCGGCGACGTTTACTCGATCGTGCGGCCTGATCGTGATACCGCCAACGAGTGGTTTTACGGGCAGGACAAGGCTACCAAGCGAATCGGCGTGCTTTACCGCGATATCGGGCAAGTGCGTATTGTCAACGTCCAGCCGGAAGCTTCGGTCGCTGAGATTCTGTTTTCGTGCAATTACATGCAGCGCGGAGATGTGGCGCGGCCGTTCGTCGAGCGCCCAATACCTCCATACAAGGACGCTTCGAAATTCGACATCTTTGCCCCTGTGAGCGGCAAGCCGGTGGGAAGAGTCCTAAGTGCGTATGACTGGCACCAGGCTCTGGGAGCAGGAATCACCGCGTACGTGAATGTTGGCGCGTCAAAGGGAGTTAAGGTCGGCGACTACTTGCGAATTTTCCGGTATCAGACGTCCAAAGACGACGTTTCAGCAACAGCCGGAGAGCATGATATGCAATATAGGGTGTTCGGCTTCGGTAGCGCGCCAAAGAAATACGCGGGGAAGGACCTTCCCCGTGAGATTCTCGGCGAAGGCATCGTCCTGAACGTTACGAAGGATGCAGCGACCGTATTAGTGACTTATGGGCGAGAAGAGGCTTACGCGGGGGATTTCGTGGAAGTCGAGTAGGCTCCTGGTTCAATTCAAACTACGGAAGGTTTTTCGGGCCCGCGCGATCGAATATCGCGCGGGTTTTTATTTTGTGCGGCGCCAGCAGCTTCGTCCTGCGCTGTCGCGCCAATCGGTGTTCGTTCCGCGTTGGTGTCAGAGAACACGTCACAGGTGAAGCCGAGAATATGGGTTCTGGCATCGCGCCAGGCATCGCGAAGAAGATTCGCCTTGCGGCAGGTTTCGCTCAGGAATTGTTCGCGATCGAGATTGTGTTCGACCGCGACTTGCGGCAGAAGCAGACCGCGACGATCCGCCGACGAAACAATCAGGCCGTGCCGGCCGATTTCGATCGCGTTGATGCTGATCGGTTCGGGCGAAGACAGCAACGAGATTTCGATTTGCAGATGGTTCAAATCGGCGACGCGCATCGGCGCGAAGCGCGGGTCCTGCAAGGCGGCACCAGCGGCACAGCGGGCGACGCTGTCGCCGAGAGTAGTGTCGGCCTCAACTACGCCGATGCAACCTCGCAGGCGGCCATTATTGCGGAGCGTGACGAAGACACCGCGATGTTCGGCAAAGATTCCTTCAGTTGGAACATGTTCGGGCAAGCGGCCCAACGTCACGGCTTCGACGACGACCTGCCTGGCAAATTTCAAAATTGCGTGACGGTCGGCTTCAGAGGGAAACGGCATCGCCTGTTTTCTCGTGTCCTTCCAACATGCGGAGTCTACGGCGTTGCTTGATGCGGTCGTCGAGCTGTCCCCAGAAGCGCAGGAAATATTGCGCGGCGGAAATGAGCGCGCTTGCGACAACCAACCAGAGCAACAACAGGGCGAGACCTTTGAGGGCAGGATGGCCGGCGGCGGCAATCAGCACAGCAACGGCACAGACTTGCAGCACCATCTTCGTTTTTCCCATGGTGTTGGCGGCAATGGTCATCCCTTCGGCGGATGCGATCGTGCGCAAACCCTGCACGGTGAATTCGCGGCCGATGATGATGACGACCATCCACGCGGGAACAAGGTGCATGTCAACGAGAGCAATGAATGCAGCGGAGATAAGAAGTTTGTCGGCGATAGGGTCGAGGAGGATCCCGAGGCGAGTGACCTGGAGGCGGCGGCGAGCGAAATAGCCATCGGCCCAGTCCGTAGCGGCGGCCATGAGGAGTACGACCACGCCCCAGACTTCAAACTTGGCTTGATAGCCCCAGATTTCGACGTTTGGGCTGCGGGTGAGCAGGATGACAATGAGGACTGGTACGAAGAAGATTCGCAGCAGCGTCAGTCCATTCGGCAGGTTCATAAGAGCTCAACGCTGGCGGCGTATATCCTTGCGGCGTGTGAGTCGCAAATGTGAGGTCGCCGTCAACCACCGATTCCAGAGCTGGAAGTTCACTATAGACTCCGGCTATGCGGGCGTCAAACGTTACCGGGCAGCGGTGCATGACGTGCGTTGGAAGACGCTTAAACGACAGAGTACCTTACGGGTTAACGCGTCAAGTCAAAAAAAGCATTTGTGAGAATACTCTTTCGTAACATTGGGCGACAGCACCTGTGCAAATGTTTCGATGAAGATTCAAATGTTACGAGGGTGCTACAGCATGTTAGCGAGGGCTAACGGGCAGTTAAGTTCCAACTTTACAACAGCATAGGACATGGCCTGCGTATTTGAGCCTTTGCGCTATAGCTGCACATCGGACGGGACCCAATTCAAAGGTTTCCTGTTTCCACAACCTTTTCCACAGGAAGCGAGCTTGTGTAAACGTTGAGCGGCGATTTAGAAAATCGTGTGAATGGCTGCGAAATAGCGCGTTTCGAATCGATTTTACTCGAACGTTACTAGCGATAGCTGGCGGTGAGCTTCTACCAAGCGCGCACGGCCGATGGCCCGCGGAGGAGTCGAACAGGGAGGAAGAAGATCGCGGTGAGGAGTGCCAGTACGCCGCCCACGGCGATTCCGACGATACGGAATGGAAGAAGAATCAGCCACACAAAGGGATAGGCGATCAACGCCAACAGAGCCAACGGCCAGCAGAGAATGAAAAGAATGATCCAGAGAAGGAAAGCAGCCATGGTCAGACCCTCCACTACCTACTACGCAGAATGAGCCGCTGGAGTTCCATTGGTCAAATATTGGTTCAGCCGCAGGCGTCGGGCGATAGATTCGGGAACTTCGGCGACCATGCGCATATGCGAATCTTCGACGATGGAGTGTAGCACTTTGCCCATGGCGTGAACGAGCGCGAGCGTGCGGCCTTCGGTCATCGGCATTCGAAGCGACAGGGTGACAACCGGATCGATGGGCAGTGCGGTGTCGATGCGGCGGAGCAATTCGTCGATTCCCTTCCCGGTCTTTGCCGAGACCAAAACTGGTCCCGCGCCGTTCGCGCGCGCAACGCTTGATTCGAGAGTCTCCTTGAGCACCGGCGACAAAAGATCAATTTTGTTGAGGACGCGCAGGACAGGGCGACCGTTGACTCCGAGCTCACCCAGTATTTTCTCGACCTCTTCGTCGAGTTCATCGTGGTGCGGATTCGAAACGTCGCTGACGTGCAGGATGACCGCTGCTTCTTGCACTTCTTCCAGAGTGGCACGAAAGGCTGTCATCAATCCCTTCGGCAAATCGCGGATGAATCCGACCGTATCAGACACAAGGACTCGACGATTGGACGGAAGGCGAATCGCGCGAATAGTCGGGTCGAGCGTGGCGAACATCCGCGACGAAACAAGCACCTCAGCGTGGCTGAGCGCGTTGAATAGCGTGGATTTTCCGGCGTTGGTGTAGCCGACGAGCGCAACCGTGCCGAGTGGAACCGCGTTGCGCGCGTCGCGACGCAGCGAGCGCTGTTTCCGGACTTCATCGATCGCCTTCTGAATTTTTGCGACGCGATCGCGAATGCGACGACGGTCGGTCTCTAGTTTCTTTTCGCCAGGGCCGCGAACGCCGATGCGGCCTGCGCCACCGCCAGCCCCACCTGCTCCTCCGCCGCCACTCTTGCCGCCGAGGCGTGACATCGCGGCGCCGCGCCCCGTGAGACGGGGCAGCATGTAATTAAGTTGAGCGAGTTCAACCTGCAACTGACCTTCGCGGCTGCGCGCATGCTTCGCGAAAATATCAAGAATGAGCTGGGTGCGGTCGATCACGCGACATTCCGTGATCGCTTCGATGTTGCGCTGTTGCACCGGCGAGAGATTGCCATCAAAAATGATGAGCGCAGCTTTTTGCGCGTTCACTTCGGCGCGAATCTCATCGAGCTTACCGCGACCGACGAGGGTGGCGGAGTCGGCGACGTCGCGCACCTGATGAATCGTAGCGGCAACATCGGCGCCAGCACTGCGCGCGAGTTCGACGAGTTCGTCGAGCGAGTCCTGGCCTTGTTCGGCGATCATGTGCGCCGGAATGCGCTTGGAGCGCTTGAAGGTGACGCCGACGAGCACGACGCGCTCGGAGGATGTTGTGGCCTGAGGGGTCTTCATCGTTCAGATGATGCGATCATTGCTTCCACTGTATCGATCCATAAGAAACCCAGGAAGTTTTCCTTCCAATCGTGGATTATACGCTGAGGAATAGAGTGCGGCGAGTGTATGCACCTTAGTCGAATTGGGGCCGCAGAGGCGATGCTATCAATAGGTTGACTTTTCGGCTGTGGCCTCCTCCGCTTATCGTGTTTGGATAAATACGACGCGGGCTAGCGGCGCGCTGGCCTGTGCCAAAAACAGTTATGCTTACTTAACACTTCACAGGACTCAAATGGCACGAGTGCCGTCAGGACTATGAAAGTAGGTTTGGGAAACTGGTTCGTTCGACTCGGGCCCAGCCCAAGTGAAGACAACAACTTTGTCTCCGTCGAAAGAGGTGCAGAAAACTCTTTGATTCGAGTAGCAGCTTGTGCCGAAGAGTACGATTCGTACTTGGGATTCTACATGGAAGTATGCGGGGCTCTCGGCCGAAGCGTCGAAAATCGCTGGTTCGAACTTCAACGACCGAGAAAGAGAATTCCAGAGGAAATCGCTAGCTCGGCGTCGCTAGTCGGTTACTCCAAAATTGGCGCCTTGTACAGTGTGACAGCCGCTGGAAGAATACTAAGTCTCGTAAGTGAATTCTGGCCGGGTGATCGATTCAGGATTCTGGGAACTCGTTCGATACCATCCATGGCCGCAGTCGAACAAGCGATTAGCCTTGATGAAGGTTTAAAGGATGCCGCTCAGAAATTGTCCGCGGACACCGTTTTCGCCTTGGAGAAGCAGTTTTTCGCGGACGAGTCGCTACTAGCTATCTTAGTTCGAAACTCCGCAGTCGATTTCTCATATGATCTCGTCGTTCGTTCTGCCGCCCGTTTGAAGCAACCGCTTTTAGATGTAGGGCCTAGAAGTTGGCCGCCATTGCGTTAAGAGAGGGCATCAACTGCCCTGATCGCTCCGAACTATCTCGGTCGCAGCGATCGCGTGATCGAGTCGAGGGCCGCAGCTTTAATTTTCGGCGAATCGCCAAAGCCGTCGAGCCATCGCACTCCGGCTTCTCGCCGGAACCACGTGATCTGGCGCTTGGCGTAGCGGCGCGTCGCCTGCTGAATCGCGGCTTTGGCATCGGCGAGTTGCATTTCGTCGCGCGCGACCGCGCGCAACTCACGATATCCAATGAAATCGAACGGTTTCGCTTTATCTGCGAGGCCGCGACTCATCAGGCTGCGCACTTCATCGAGCCAACCGTGAGCGAGCATCGATTCCGTTCGCGCCTGAATTTTTTCGTAGAGCGATTCTCTCTGAGGCTGCAATCCAACTTTGATCGGGCGCCAGCCTTCCAATGGTGACCGCCCTTCTTTATAGACAAGCGTTAGAGGACGTTTTGTGAGCAGGCATACTTCAATTGCACGAATGAGTTTTTGTTCGTCGGCCGCCGCGATTTTATTCGCCGCGTCGGGGTCGAGACGACGTAGTACTCGATGCAGATGACCTGCCGGCTTCCGATCACGGCTCTCACGCAATCGCTCCCGCAGTTCCTCCGATCGTTGAGGAACATCAGCCAAGCCTTCCAGGAGCGCGCGAAGATAGAGCCCAGTTCCGACGGTCAAAATCGGAATGCGATTGCGGCGGCGCAAGTCGTCGAGGACGGCAATCGCAGCCTCCCGATAACCGCCCGCCGTTGCAGGCTCGGTAGGTTCGAGCAGATCGATGAGATGATGCGGAACTCCGTGCCGCTCAGCCAAGGAAGGCTTCGCCGTGCCAATGTCGAACCCTTTATAAAGCTGCGTCGAATCGCACGCGACGATCTCGCCGCCAATTCGCTCTGCGAGCCAAACTCCAAGCGTGGATTTCCCGGAGGCGGTCGGACCGAGTATCACGACCAGCGGCGCGAGCGATTTGTCGTTGCTCATGGAAACAGAATGTGGCGGGCACGAACGAACAAGAAAATCAAGACGAACAAAGCCAGAATCAGGCTGCCGAGAATCTGTTGGCGCGCGATCTTCATGAATCAGCCTTAGCTTGGCACTTTATTGCCCGTAGTTCGGTTGCAAATTGTAGAAATACGTGAAACGCAACTCAATATAAGGCCCGCTGAACGCCGGGGGCAAAGGCTCGAACGGGCTCGATGCGCGAATAGACGAAACCGCCGCGCGATCGAGCGGTTCTTTGCCCGACGTCGAGAGTCGCACAGGCTCGCCGTCGGGAACGACGCCGTTTTTCATGATGCGAAACTGCAGAGAGACGACACCCTTATCGCCCAATCGTACGGACTCCGGCATGACCGAGAACCAATTTCGCTTCACGATAATGTACACACGATGGAGATAGTCGTTGAAGTCCACGCCTTCGGTCGGCGTGAGCATCTCCATGTTGCCGTAGGCCTGGGCCTGGCCACCGGCTCCGGGCAAACCGCTGTTGCTCGGCACCTGACCGCCACCGCCGAGTGCGGTCGGCGCATTCATCCGCGATGATTCCCGGATCGAATCGCGAAGCGACCCGCCAAGCGAATTCTTGGGAAGCAGCAACGCATCTTTCGTTGGCTGTTGCTGCGGAGTCTCGAGTTTCAACGGCTGCTTCGGAGCATCCTGTTTAGCAGCAGATTCGTCTTGCGCCTTCGGCGGTAACTGTTGAGGCTGCGGCGTCGGTGCGCTCGGCAGTTCCTTCGGTTTCTCGGGCTGCTTCGGCACCGGCGTCGGAGCAGGCACGGCTTCCGGTTTTGGCACCGGAGGCGCAACTCGGCGCAAGACCTTAGGATCGACGTGCACGGGCGGCTGCCGAGGGCGCGGCGGAGTCTTTAGTTCGTCCAACGCGCCGGGCGGCAACAAAATCGTCATCTGCCGGCGCGCCAATTCGTTTTCTTCCTGCGTCGGCGCATGCGGCGGGAAAATCTTCGGCTCGAAAATCAAAAAAGCGATGAAGAGGATGTGCGCCGCGAACGACATCACCGACTTCACCAGTTCGGCGCGATCCTTTGCCGGCGTTTCCTTGTTGAGAAGGTTGACCTCGCCGGTCATGAAGACGTCGGTCTCGACGAGATCGGTCGGGATGTTGTGAATCGGCTCGATGACTTCCGGGGGCGCCGCGCCTTGCGGGACAATCACGCGCTCGTCGAGATCGGTCGGCTGTAGCGGCAGGTCCTCTTTTTCTTCACGAACAAACTCGGATGGCTTCACATCGCGCGGCACAACCACGCGCGCCGCAATCGATTCCAGCGGCAGCGAAGACGGGATCGTGCTCCTGCCATCGAGCGGAACGATCGGCAGCGTCGAGGGTACGAGTTTGCGATCGTCCAATGCGGTTGGGCGCCGTCGCGTCGATACGGCATCGGCGGCGGGCGGCTTCGCACCCTCGGGAACGAGAAGTCTTGGGATCATTCGTCTATTTTCTGAGCGGCGGCAAAGGCTAGCAGTTGGACGCGCTCTCCGTGTTCCTGGATGCTTGCCATGACGCGTTGCGCCAGATCGAGCGCGGCGCGGCCAGCAGAGCCTCCGGTGCGAGGCTCTCGGCGCGTGCGCACGCAGTCGAGGAATTCTTCCAGCTCAGCGTGCAGCGGCTCAATGGCGGGTGCGTTGAGTTTTTCAAATGCAAATTCCGGCTGGGGTCCCGGCTTCTTGACGGAAACGCGCAGAGCATCGCGGCGAGCGTAATCGAGCGAGATGTACTCGTGATGCTGGAAAAACCGTACTTTGCGGACGCGTTCGGTGGAAACTCGACTTGCGGTGATGTTGGCGACGGCTCCCCCTGTGAATTCCAGGCGCGCATGCGCGATGTCTACCTTCTCGGTGAGAACCGGAATGCCGACGGCTTTCACTTCAGTAACCTGCTCTTTGACGAGCGTGAGCAGAATGTCGAGGTCATGAATCATCAAATCGTAGATCACGTCCACGTCGAGGCTGCGCGGCGTAAACACACCCAAGCGATGAACTTCGAAAAATAGAGGACGGCTAACGATTGGTTCGACTGCAATCACCGCGGGATTGAAGCGTTCGACGTGTCCGACTTGTAGAATGCGCGAGAACTTTTTGGCGGCGGCAAGGAGCGCGTCGGCTTCGGCGAGATCGCTCCCCATCGGCTTCTCGACGAGGACATCGACGCCGAGTTCCATCAACCGGCACCCAACATTTGCATGATCGATGGTCGGAACCGCTACGCTTGCGGCATCGACCTGGCCGCGCAGATCCTCTAACGAAGCAAACGCTTTCGTCTGAAATTCCGTGGCAACCTGCGCCGCGCGGTCGGGATTTTTGTCGTAGACCCCGACGAGATTAGCGCCAGGAAGTTCTCGGTAGACGCGAGCGTGGTTGCGTCCGAATTCGCCGGCGCCGACGACAGCCACACGTATCCTGTTGTTATTTCCGGCCACCGCACTCATTGCTTCTTCATTCCCCCGGATACGGTCCCCAGTTCCGCGGGAGCACCCGCGGAAGTATCTCCAGCACCGACGCGATCGCCAACACTTGGCGTCGCCGCCGCGAACGGAACAGCCTGAATGGCGATTCCCGCCGCGTCGGCCTCGGCAATCAATTTTTCCCGGTCGAACAACAAGGTACGCCCCGCGTCAATCGCGATTGCAGTGGCGTGAGCATTCTTCATTTGTTCGATGGTGGGCAAGCCAACCACGGGTACATCGAAACGCATGTCCTGATTGGGTTTACTCACTTTCACGACGACGAGCGGCTTGCCGCTCACGATTCGCGCCGCGCGGGCGATCGTCTCGTCGGTACCTTCCATCGCCTCAACAGCGACGCAGGCTCGATCGGAGACGACCACGGTCTGGCCGATATCCATTCCCGAGATCT
>JAFAZL010000592.1 GCA_019239815.1 Acidobacteriota bacterium | reverse complement strand
CTATTTCGCGCAGTCGCAGATGGAGCGGCAGCGCGATTACGTCGTCTACGTGCTTGACGGCGAGCGCAGCAAGCCCGGCGGCCCTGCGAAGAAATCGACCGGCGTCGATTATCACGCGGGCGAAAACGAAAGCTCAAATCTCCTGTTTACGCATCCCGAACTCGCGCACATCGATCGTGCGAGCAGCGAATCGGGAGCCGACCAGAAGCGCATCACGCTGCCATCGGAACTGTACACAGGCATCTGGTGGTACGCGCGATTCCCGGAGCATTATTCCGGCGACGGTTCGCCCGCTACGAAGGAACTCGGCGAATGGAACATGAAGAATTGGATTGAAGCCGTCGTCGATTGCATCAAGGCAGTGAAAGCCGACGAGAACAGCTTAAAAATACAGAACGAGTTCTACGAGAAGAGCAAACATCCGCTCGACACAAAACAGTAGGCAACATTTTCGCTGAGGGGTTTTGATGACTGACGGGATTACCCGTAGGGATTTTCTCGGTTCGACGCTACTTGGCTCGGGAGCGATGCTGCTCTCGGGGCTCACGCCAGCGCAGCTTTTGGCCGCTGCCGACGAGTGGAGCGGGTACGGCGGCGTGGGTGACTACGCCAAGTCAAACGGCAACACGTTCGATGTGCTCACCGCCGGGCACAAGATGCGCGACAACGCGTGGGCGGCGGACGCGATCGAGACCGGAGAGTCCTACGACTGCGTGATCGTTGGCGGCGGCATCAGCGGGCTCGCCGCGGCGCTTTTCTTCCGGCGCATTGCCGGCCCGAACGCCACCGTCCTGATCATCGAAAATCACCCAATCTTTGGCGGTGAGGCCAAGCAGAACGAATTCGAGTTCGATGGCAAACGCATCGTCGGCCATCAAGGATCCGCGATCTACTTCGCCCAGTATCCCCACAGCTTTCTCGAACGCTTCTACGATTCCATCGGACTGCACACGCCTCGCCTCGAATATCAGAAGCCGGCCGGCGCCGTTGCCAACTGGAAGCTGAGCCGCACGCCGTATGATTCTGCGGGACTCGGACAGGGTCAGTACGGATTCTGGTTCGGCGCAAAGTTCGGCCACAAAGACGGAATGTGGTTGATCGACAAAGGCGGCACGGAATTTCAGAACGCTCCCGTTAACGCTCAATCGAAGAAAGAGCTTGAGCGCTGGTTTTCCGGGCAGGCGGCGAAAGAAGCCAAGTGGGAGCGGCCGAAATACGACGGCGACGCGGCATCGCGCGCTCTCGACGCGATCACGCTCGAAGAGCATTACATCCAGCATTACGGAATGACACGCGAATTCTGCCGTGAATTTCTGTCGCCCGTAGAAGGCGGTGGTTCGGGGCTTGGGCCTGACGCGCTATCCGCATACAACGATTTCGCGTTTGAGTTCCTCTATCCCTTCGATGACAAACCCGGTGATCCGGCCGTACAGATGTTTCCCGGCGGGAACACGACGATCGCGCGCCTGATGGCGAAAACATTGATCCCCGACGCGATCGAAGGTGATGCGGGCATCGATGGCGTCACACGCGGACGTGTGAAATTCGATGCGCTCGACCTGAGCAGCGCGAAGGCGCGACTCCGTTTGTCATCAACGGCGGTGAGCGTGCAGCACGACGGCGATCCTGCAAAGGCCTCGACGCTCTCAATCACCTACGCCCGAGACGGCAAGGTTTATCGCGTGAAGGCGCGTTCCGCAGTGATGGCTGGCGGAAGCTGGACGACAAAGCATGTTTGTCACGACCTCGGTGAAGCGCAACGCGCCGCGTACGCGCAGTTCTATCGCTCGCCGTGCATGATGGCAAACGTCGCCGTGCGCAACTGGCGTTTCCTCCACAAGATGGGCATCAGCGGCTGCCGTTGGTTTGAAGGCGTCGGAAATTATTTCGATGTCGTTCGCAGTTCGCTGGTCGGAGACGTCGAACCGACGATTACTCCGGATTCACCCATCGTGCTCGCCGTCAAAGTTTTGTACGCCTATCCGGGATTGCCGACAGAAGATCAAGGCCATCGCGGTCGCGCCGAAATGCTCACGACTTCGTATCGCGAATATGAGGAACGAATTCGCGAACAATTCGATGTTATGTTTCGCGGATCGGGATTCGATGCGAAGCGTGACATCGCGGGAATCGTTTTGAATCGTTGGGGACACGCTTACTGCAATCCGCAGCCCGGCTTCTTCTTTGGCAAAGATGGGAAGCCCGCACCGCGCGAAGTCTTACGCGGCGCTCCGTTTGGGCGCATCGCGTTCGCAAACACGGACCTCGCCGGCGCCATGGATCATCGATTTTCAATTTTAGAGGCGCACCGGGCTGTTGGGCAGCTAATGGATCAAGTGTTGGAGAGTTAATGCGAGCGACGCCGGTGCGGCCGCTCGACCCAATGTGCCGTGGTTGTGTTGACGCCGGGCGGAGCAAGCGCCGCCCCTACTTCTGGCCGTAAGTGAAGATTTTTCCGCCGTACACTACCGCTACGTAACGACCGCCCTGCAAGAACTGCATCACCTTCTCGCCTTTGCGCGCGATTTGTGCCCACCGCGATTGGGTTTTTGGATTTTGTTCGAGCCCACGAATCGGCTCGCCCTGAAACTCAAAATCGACTTGCGCGAGCTTGCTCTTCGCCGTTCTGCGGACGGAATACGAATCGCCACCGACTACGACACGCTTGGCAGATTCCACAAGCGCCTGCTTCCACACGGACAGAATGCAAGCCTCGAACTCCGGCGAGCGTAAATCAATAGCCATGTGTGGATTTTACCGCGATTCGCGGATCTGTTCGATCCAGCGGCACAGGATGCCGTGGTACTCGCCTTCGACATCGATGAACTCGATGCCCATGCCGATGCGCGGCTTGAGGATGCGCACGACTGCGAGCGCTTCGATGGCCTGCCCCTTGCGCGTCAGAGTAATTCTCACCCGCGTTGAAACCGGAAGCGGCTTGCTGGTGCAGACGAAACACCCACCCAGCGAAATATCGGAGGTGACGCCTTCAGCGCGCGCGCCCGACTCCATGTCGATCAGCTCGACATCAGCGGCAAAGGGAAAACGAATCGCATAACGACGGTCACGTACGCCAGCCTTGGTTGACTGGCTCTTGGAGATACGTTCGTCCATATAGATCACGTTGCTCAAGTTCATTGCGGTTCGAGATTGTCGATCTAGCGTGCTTGTTGCGTTTGCCTGACGCGCTTGCCGCTTGCTTGTAAAGCAGCGAACTCCGCCACCTGGATTGAGGAACCTAGCCGTGGAACCTTGCTTTGTTGAGCCTCTATTTTGACGTGGATCGGCGTTAGACACGAAGGTTTCCATCGGCCGCGACCGCGAAAAGATTAATAACGCCACGGCTGAGCCTACTCACGCCCCTCCATGGCTTCGGCCCTCAACTTGGCCGTCGAGAAGGGCCGCCGGACTGTCCCTTCGGACACACGCTCAATGTTATTAGTCCTAACGACAAGGGCTGCGGTATGCCACAAACGCACCGAAAGTGACGCGTGTTAGGCTGAAAACGTACCAACTTGCCCGCACGAAACGAGACTATGCGACCCGAAGGCCTTCGGCAAAGCGACCGCGTGAGTTTCCGTATGCCCGTGGAAGCATCCTGGGTGAACGGAAGCGGCGCCGAAACCAAACAGAAGGCAGAAACGATGCTGGTGAGCCGCAATGGCGGCGTTCTCCGGCTCACGGAAAAGCTTTTTACCGGGCAGGAACTGACCATCCGACGTCAGCGCGAAGGCGACCACTGGAAAATCGCGAGGGCTCGGATCGTTGCGGAAATTGACCAAGACGGCGATGGCTACCTCTACGCGGTTGCGATTCTGGATCCGCGCGCGGATTTCTGGGACATCGACTTCCCTGCTCCCCAAAGCGCCCCTGAAGCGCTGGCGCGACTCCTCATGGAATGCAGTTTTTGCCAGCGTCGCGAAGTGGTCTATTTGAACGAGCCAGAAGTGAAATCGTTTGAGGTGCGCAAGTGCGTGGCGCGCGTTTGCACGCATTGCGATTCGCCGTCGATTTGGATTGAGGCTCAGCAGGAATCGAGCAGCGAAGTCGGCGCAGCGAGCAATGGCGACGAGCGCGTGATTCCGCGACGGAATCGCACTCGGGTTAAGGCACGCGTGCTCGCGTGCATCCGGCGGCGTGGATTCGCAGAAGAAGTCGCGGTCTGCGAGGATTTGTCGAAGGGCGGATTGAGCTTCCGCAGCCGCAATAAGTATGAGGAAGGGTCGCGCGTTGAGGTGGCGGTGCCGTTCACGCCGGGGAGCGCGGCGATTTTTGTGCCGATACGGATTGTGTTTTCGCAGGCGATTCCCTCGGCGGGGTTGTACCGGCACGGGGCGGCGTATTTGCGGCCGCCGAATGAGGCCGGCGCGTAGCGAGAGAGGCCGGCGAAATTCATACCACGAACAGTTTTGTAGTCGTGTTGGCGTTGAGATCCTTCGGCCTCCTTCGGAGGCGCTCAGGATGACAGGCTCTCTCCTGTTGAGTTCAAACAATAATGCCGCCTAACGGCGGCATTATTGTTTTGAATCGTGATTTTCGGCGTGCGTGGATCGTGGCGCGCCTAAGGCGCGTCGCGTCTAGTCTACGGCGACAGCGTCGCGTTCTTTGCGGCGGCGGCGCATGTAGTGCATGGCGATGTTGAGGAACACTTCGCCGCACGGCGTATCGATGCAGATCACCATCGCTTCGGTGTCGGTGCCGCCAGCCAAACCCTGATCGTTCATGTGAATTTCGGGCGGAAACACTTTGAAGCGAAAGCCCTGATCGTTGAGCAGCGTGACGGAATTTCCGATCACCATGTTCGCCAGTTCGCAGACGGTTTCGCGCGCGATCTGCTCGCCTTCCTGAACGGTGCCGCCGGTGAGGTGGCTGGCGATCTTGTAGGCGACTTCGGGAGCGATGTCGAGGACGACGCGGCCTTCGATGTCGCCTTTGAAGAGGATGTGAGCGGCGACACCTTTGCGCCGGTACGTCTCTTCGTCCATCGAGAGATCGTTGATCTTCGTCGGCGCCTGGAGCATCTCCGAAAAAACGGCGTCGGCGGCGTTAATAAAAGGCTGGATGAGTTCCATTCTCATGCGCGTCGTTCTCCTACCAGCGCGACTGGAGCACCGGCCGCGTTCGGGTCGTCGCTGAGCACGTAGCGCAGAATTTCGTACAACACTTCGGCTTTGACGGGCTTCTGGACGAAATGCTTCGCGCCCTTCTGCAAGGCCGCGAGAATGTTCTCCTGATAGCCGACGGAGCTGACCATCACGATGCGCGCGTCGGCGTGCTGACGCACGATACGTTCGACCGCTTCGATGCCTTCCATCTGCGGCATGGTGATGTCCATGAGCACGATGTCGGGCTTGGTGCGGTTGAACTCCGCGATGGCGGTCAAGCCGTCGCCGGCTTCACCGGCCACTTCCCCGCCGAACATCTCGATCATCTTGATGAGATTTTTGCGGGCGAATACGGAGTCGTCCACTACGAGGTAGCGGACCGACTGATTGTCTTTGCGGTGCAGAGGCGCGAACTGTTGCATGGCCTTCTCCTTCGTCTCGGCGCGGCGTTAGCTGCGCTGAGAAGAAACTGGTGTCCTTTCGGATTTCTCGAGCTTTTCGTTCTTGTCGTTTCTATCAGAGCGATCTTTTTCAGGCTTGTCGGACTTCTCGGAACCGCCGAGTCGTTCGCTTCCGTACTGCGAAGCGAGAAAATTGCCGATCTGTTCGAGGGCGATGATGCGATTCGCGTAGCCCTTGGTGATTGCGGCTCGCGGCATCCCGCTGACGACGCAGGTTTCTTCGCTCTGCGCGATGGTGAAACCACCGGCGGACTTGATTACACCGAGACCTTCGGCGCCGTCTTCACCCATACCGGTCATCAAAACGCCGACTGACGCAAGAGAGAATTCCTGCGCGACCGAATGGAAGAGTACATCGACCGATGGGCGATGGCCATTTACCGGCGCACCATCCGAAAGAACTGCCATGTCTCCGCGGGGCATTCGTCGCACCATCATGTGACGGTTGCCGGGGCAGATCAGGACCCGGCCGGCGAGCAGCAAGTCGCCGGACTTCGCTTCGCTGACCTCGAGCGCGCAGCACTCGTCGAGGCGCTTGGCGAACATTTCGGTGAAGCCTTCGGGCATGTGTTGCACTACAAGGATGCAGCAAGGAAAATCGGCCGGAATCTGCGAGAAGACGTATTGCAGCGCATTCGGGCCACCGGTCGAAACACCGATGGCGATGATGCGAGTCGGAGGCACGGTCGAGCGCGCTCCCTTTTTGAAAGCGGGCGGATCGATCGGCACTGTGGCCGGCGGAAGCTTGCGGCCGGTGGCACGCTTGGCCACTTTAATCTTGTCGATCAAAACATCAGCGATTTTCTCTAAATGGCCCGCCGCCGCATCGGTCGGCTTGGCAATGAAATCGACCGCGCCGAGCGCGAGGGCTTTCAATGTCGAATACGCACCCTCTTTGGAGTGCGTGCTAAACAGGATCACAGGGATAGGGACCCGACGCATAATCAGGCGCAGCGTCTCCATGCCATCCATGCGCGGCATTTCCAGATCGAGCGTGACGACATCGGGGCGAAGCTCTTCGATCTTTTTCAGGGCGAATTCACCATCCATCGCCGTGCCGACCACTTCAATTTCAGGATCGCGTGCAAGAATCGACGGGATGAGTTTCCTCATGAGCGCCGAATCATCGACAACGAGAACGCGGATTTTTTCGCTCATGCGATGGCCCCCAAAGGTGCGGAACGAGAGAGACGTTGCAGAACGGCCGGAACGTTGAGGATGAGAACAACTGTGCCGTCTCCCAAAATGGATGCGCCGCTGACGAGGTCGCTAGCGATAATGTCGGACGGTAGCGCCTTGATGACGAGCTCTTCTTCGCCTACAAGGCTATCGACCAGCAAACCGAAGCGCTTTTCAGCGGCACCAATGACGATGACGAAGTTGCGCTTCTTTTTCTTAGTTTCGTCTTGCGGAGAATCGACGGCGTGGATTTGGCTCAGTTTGTTCAAGCGTACGAGTGTGAGGACTTGTTCGCGCAGGCGCAGGACTTCGCGGCGATCGACGCGGTGGATTTCTTCGTCGGTGATGCGCGTGATTTCGACAACGGATGACAGAGGAACGGCGAAAAGGCGACCGCCGACGCGGAACAGTAACGTCTGGATACTTGCAAGCGTCAGCGGTGCGCGAAGCTGAATGGTCGTACCGCGATTTTTGGCGGAGCTGATGTGAACGGTGCCTTTCAGGCGATCCATCACGGTGCGGACGACGTCCATGCCGACACCGCGCCCCGACACTTCTGTGACCGTAGAGGCCGTGCTGAACCCAGGTTCAAAGATCAGATTCAAGACTTCGTTTTCTGGTAGGCGCTGCGCATCCTCTGCCTTGATTAGGCCGCGCTTCACGGCATGCTCGCGGATCGTGGCGAGGTCGATACCGCGACCATCATCGCGAACTTCGATGACGACTTGTGTGCCCTGATGGTATGCGTTGAGGTAGATCGTGCCGCGCGCTGCTTTGCCAGCTGCAATACGTTCTTCGGCGCTCTCGATGCCGTGGTCGACGGCATTGCGGACGATGTGCATCAACGGTTCAGCGAGAGAATCGAGGATGCCCTTGTCCAGATCCGTATTCTGTCCGGAGAGATCGAGAGCGATGTCTTTGCCGCACTGTTTCGCGACGTCGCGGACGAGTCGCGGGAATCGGCGGAAAAGCTGCTCGACGGGGACCATGCGAATCTTCAGAACGCACTTGTGCAACTCATCGAGGACACGTGCTTGGAAGGCCAGTGCGTCGGACAGCTTGGAGCGCAGGGGGTCGTGCGCGTGACTCTTGTCAAATTCGGCGAGCGTGCGGTTAAGCATCGACTTGCCGATGATGAGCTCGCCGACGAGGTTCATGACGGCGTCGATGCGCGCGGAATCGACACGAAGCGTGCTTTCCACGACGGTCGCCGCGGCAGAACCGGACGCGGCGGATTTTCCACCTTCGCCGTTCGAGCCCTGATCTTTTGCGTGCGTCGTTGCGTCTGC
>JAFAZL010000535.1 GCA_019239815.1 Acidobacteriota bacterium | reverse complement strand
CTGCAAAAAATCTGGCAAATCGGCTGGCGCACCGCGCGACTGGACGCTCACGATACCTACATGGACACGCCGTACTGGGAGCAGATGCAATACATCGGCGACACGCGCATTCAGGCCTTGATCTCGTACTCCGTCGCCGGCGACGACCGGCTCGCGCGCCAGGCGATCTCTGCGTTCAACAACTCGCGAATTCCAGACGGAATAACGCTCAGCCGCTATCCGACCTCGATGTTTCAGGCCATACCGACGTTTTCGTTGCTGTGGGTCGGCATGGTCCACGATTTCTGGATGTATCGCAATGATCCAGCTTTCGTGCGCGAGCAACTTCTCGCAACACGCACCGCCCTCGATTGGTTCTTACGCCACCAGCGGTCCGATGGATTGCTCGATGCCTTGTTCTGGTGGCCGTTTGTCGACTGGGGCAGCGATTTTGAATTCGGAGTCCCGCCTGAGGATCCCGGCGGCGGCTCGACTAGCATGGCATTGCAGTTCGTCGAAGCGTTGCGAAATGCAGCGGATCTGGAGACAGCCCTCGGCGACCCCTCCCGCGCGGAAACTTACCGCACGGCCGCCGACCGCGCCGTCGCCGGCGTAAAAAAGCTCTGCTGGAATCAGGAATACGCTCTGTTTGCCGACTCGCCGGCGCAAAAGCACTTCAGCCAGCACGCAAACGTTCTCGCGGTCTGGCTCGATGTCGTGCCCCGCGAACAACAGCAAGAGCTGCTTACGCGGATCCTCTCAGCCACCGATGCAAACTTTCACACCGATCGCAAGGTTCCACCGATGACCGCCGCCACCTACTATTTCCGATTTTATTTGGCACGCGCGATCGAGCATGCCGGACTCGGGGATCGCTATCTCGACCTCCTCGCACCATGGCGCACCATGGTCTCACTCGGTCTCACAACCTGGGCCGAGCAGCCCGAACCCACCCGCTCGGATTCGCACGCGTGGAGCGCACATCCCAATTACGACTTGCTCCGCATCGTTGCCGGAATCCGCCCCGCGAAGCCTGGCTTCGCAGCCGTTGCGATCGAGCCGCATCCCGGTTCGTTACGTCACTTCGAAGCGTCCGAACCGCACCCCGCGGGGCCCATCGATGTTGAACTCACGCGAGGCGCGACAGTCACTCATGCAAGAATCTCGCTGCCCGCCGGCGTTCCCGGCGAACTGATCTGGCAAGGCAAGACGTATCCTCTGCGCGCTGGAAAACAGACCATCGAGTTACCGGCCCGCTGATACAAACGCCGCCAAAGATAGCGAACGCTGAATCTGACGTTCGCTTCGTGCCAGATTGAAGCGCGTCCTAGCTCGATTCTCGTTCTGGAATCAGATTAGCTTCTTCAAAGCCGCCAACCCTCGCCACAAGTTGGTCCCACGATTCAACGGTCCTGAGTTCTTTCAACACGATTCCGTTCATTGACAGCGCGAAACGCACGCCCGTCATCGGTTTTGTAGCGAGTTGTTCCGCCGGTAAGGAAATTTTTTGAAGTGACGAAAACTTTTGCCGATGGAGTCGGCGATAGGGGCGGCGTGTGCAACGCTCCGCTGCTCTGGCCCCCGAACTGCACATTTGATTTTCGAGCCAGCGACTGCATCACTGCATTAAACGGCTCTTATCTCCGCCGCAGTTGATTTTTGCGAGGCGTGATTCCGCATGAGCGACGATATCGTCCGCGAGTTCCTGGTCGAGAGCAGCGAAAACCTTGATCTGCTCGACCGCGAGCTGATCCATCTTGAAAAGGACCCCGGCAATCGCGGCACTCTCGCCAGCATTTTCCGCACGATCCACACGATCAAGGGCACCTGCGGATTTCTCGGATTCACGAAACTCGAATCCGTCGCGCACGTTGGCGAAAATCTCCTCAGCAAACTTCGCGATGGCGAACTCGCACTCAGCCCCGAAATGACGACCGCGCTGCTCGCCATGGTCGACGCCATTCGCCAGATGCTCGCCAGCGTCGAAGCCGTGGGCAACGAAGGCGAGCGCAACGACCAGGAATTAATCCAAACCCTGACGCGCCTGCAGCAGGGAAGCGGTGCCGCACCGAAAACCGGAAACCCGGCAGCACCGGTGGAAACCTCACTCGGCGAAGCTGTACACGCAGAACCCGCTGCTGTGGCCACTCCATCGCTCGCTGCGTCGACTGCGGCGGTATCCACAAACGAAAGCTCTGCGTTCTCAGCGGCGCCACCTTCAGAGAGCGCCCCCAAGCTGGACGCAAAACCGGATCATACCGACCACGCTGCAGACCAAGGCTCGGCACCCGCCGCCGAATCCTCGGCGCAATCGCAGGCCCGCACGGCTGCCAGCGAAAGCTCGATCCGCGTCGACGTCATGTTGCTCGACAAGCTGATGAACCTCGTCGGCGAACTTGTCCTCGCGCGCAATCAGATTCTTCAATTTTCCAACGCCACCGAAGACGCCGGCCTGCTGGCCCCCAGCCAACGCCTCAACCTCATCACCACCGAACTCCAGGAAGGCGTGATGAAGACTCGCATGCAGCCCATCGGAAATATCTGGAGCAAATTCCCGCGCACCGTGCGCGACG
>JAFAZL010000418.1 GCA_019239815.1 Acidobacteriota bacterium | reverse complement strand
ATCACTGCGCAAGTGTTGTGATAGACGCCGGCGGCGCGGCGTTCAAAAAGGGAAGCAACGACGACGACTTTTTTTTCACGCGCAACTTGCGCGAATGCTTCGGTCGCCGGGCCGGGAATCGGTTCGGCAAGATTGAATAGTTCGGCGTCTTCCTTGCGGCAGAAATATTCGCCACGAAAGAGTTCGTCCATGCAGACAATTTGCGCGCCCCTCGCGGCAGCTTCGCGAATCTTTTCAATCGCGCGCTGAAGATTTTCTTCCGCATTCGTCGTCGAACGCATCTGAATCAGGCCGACGGTGAATTTGTTTGCCATAGAAATTTAGTTTAGCATGCCGCGCAACGCTGATTTGACGCGCGAATCCTCTTTCCTTCCGCTCGCGATTGTATTATCACTTTGCGTGAAAATAGCTGCGGCGCGAAATTGAGATTGTCACTGTTGTGTGAATACAAGGTGACAGTGGCGCGAACTTCAGGAGCGTAAATGGCAAAGCCAAAAAAGACAGTCACGGGGCGCGTGCTGCACAATCCGGTCAAAGACAAATTGCGCCCAATTTTTCCTCTCGATCTATCGAAGACACGCACGATCGATCAGTTGGTGCGCGCGATGGGAGATACGGCGTATACGGCGCGGCAAATTGGCGACGGCGCCGACGTGCTTGAAGCGATGGCGCGAGATAAGGATTGCTTTGTCGTGATGACGCTCGCCGGTGCGCTCACTGTCGGCAAAATGGGTCTGGTCTTCTGCGATCTGATCGAGAGCGGAATTGTGAAAGCGATTGTCTCGACGGGCGCGTTGATGGCGCACGGTCTCGTCGAAGCGACTGGACTCTCGCACTTCCGTTACGACCCCTCGAAAATGAACGATGAAGAATTGTTCAAGGCGGGGTACAACCGCGTCTACGACTCGCTTGAACCCGAAACAAACCTCGATCATGTGGAAGAAGTCGTCGATCACATTCTCAATCAGTGGTCACCGAACGAGGTTGTGTGCAGCTGGAAACTGCATCGGCGAATCGGCGAATATTTGCACAAGCAAGGCGGCGGGCGCGGGATTCTGAAATCGGCGTATGAACACAATGTTCCGGTGTTTGTGCCGGCGTTTTCGGACTCAGAACTCGGGATCGACTTTGCATTGAATAAAATCGCACGCCAACGCGATCAGCGGCCGCTTCTCCGATTCGATCCCTTCGAAGACTTCGAGACATTTGCCGACACCATGCTGGCGACGAAGCGCATGGGCATCTTTACGGTCGGCGGTGGCGTGCCACGTAATTGGTCGCAACAATTTGGTGTTTACGCCGAACTGCTCGCGCGCCGCGGACTGAAGAAGCTGCCGCTAAAGCGCTACAACTATGGCCTTCGGATCTGCCCGGAGCCGGTGAACTGGGGCGGCCTGAGCGGAAGTACGTACACAGAAGCTGTTTCATGGGGCAAGTTTGTTCCGCCGGAGGAAGGCGGAAGATTTGCGGAGATCCTCGAAGATGCGACGGTGGCCTTGCCGCTCGTTGTCGGAGCGGTTCTGGAGAGGATCGGATATTTTAAACGGTAGTCGCAAGAACAACTACCGACCAAGGAAGTGCCGGTGCCCACGAGACTTTCGTGGGCACTTTTTGGGAGGAGGCGGCAAATGGCGAAAGCGGTGACTGCAAAGAAGGCGGACAAATCTCCGCTTAGGAGGTCGTCAGGATTGTATGACGTTCATCCGGGCGTCGCGATGATGCAGAAGTGGATCAGCGAGCTGAAAGAGAAAACTGGACACACCGTCGAAGAATGGGTTGAGCTGACGCAGAATGAAGGTCCGTCGAGCGGGCACAAGGCGCGCGTGGAGTGGTTGAAGAAGAAACACAAGATGGGAAACAACAGTGCGTGGTGGATTGCAGAGCGGGCTGGTGGAAAGGGCTGGGAAGAAGGCAATCCGGAAGCGTATCTGGCGACTGCAGAGAAGTATGTCGAGCAGCAGTATTCCGGCAAGAAGGAACAATTGCGCCCGATATACATCGAGTTATTGGAGTTGGGAAAATCTGTCGCCGGTGATGTGAAGGCGTGCCCCTGCCAGACGATGGTTCCGCTCTATCGAAATCACGTCTTCGCGCAAATCAAGCCGACGACGAATTCACGAATCGATCTCGGGTTTGCACTGGCCAAATACAAAGGGAAGTTGCCGAAGCGATTGATCGATACGGGCGGCCTCGCGAAGAAAGATCGGATCACGCATCGAATCGAAATCACAGATGCAGCGCAGATCGACGACGATGTGCGGAAGTGGGTGAAGACGGCTTACGAGCTCGATGCGGAATAGAGTTCTTCTCGAGCGGTTGCCGGTCGGGCGAAAAAACAGATTTCTCGCTTCGCTTGGAATGACGAACTTTTGGATTGAGGGCGGATAAGGACCGATTCATCGACTCTAAACAAAAGGGCGCAGAGTACTCTGCGCCCTTTTGTTTGTTTTCTGCCGAAAATATCCTGCTTAGTCGTCTTCGCCGATCAAAATCGCGGCGCCGAGCACCGTCGTCCACAATCCTCGCTTGTCGCCGACTGCGGATTGCGTCACGTTCATGGTGCGGACGATCTTGTTCGAAATGCGGTAGACCTCTTTTTTCTCGTCCCAGGAAAGATCCGGATCGAATTCCACGTTGAGTGTGGTTGCAAGCATTTCGGCGGCGAGTTCTTCCGCATATTCGCCGGCGACTTCTTCCGTTTCGCCGAACGAGTGATGCTCCGAAAGATAGCCGTACATCGATTTGTCGCTCGGGAGCGCAAGGCCTATGCTTGCAGCGATAAGACGATGCGCTTCTTTGGTGGAATTTTCGCTGATGACGGTAAACGCGACTTGTCCCGGCTTGATGTGCTTCAAACCTTCGCTGCGCGAAATCAATTTGCAGTTTGGAGGGAATATCGAAGAAACGCGGACAATGTTGCAAGCAGCGATTCCCGCATTTCGGAGAGCCAACTCAAAGCTCGAAAGCCTTTCTCGATGTTTTCCGACGCCTTTGGTAAGAAATATTTTCTTCGCGACGAACGCCATGGTGCCGGTGTGGGTGCCTCCGTGAGTTGGGCTGAGAAAAAAACTTTCTGCTGCTGTGGAAAAGTAACAAGAAGGTTTTGCACTGTCAACGCATTTGAGGCCGAAGTTGGAATTCAGAGGGCGCGACGAAGCAAAAGCGATG
>JAFAZL010000387.1 GCA_019239815.1 Acidobacteriota bacterium | reverse complement strand
TCGAGTTGGTGGCGCTTGTGCTCAAATGAGTTTACCGGCGCGTACGGAGCCGGACCGACGCAGGTGCGACGCCCGCGCAAAATGCTCCAAATTCACGAATCGTGAAGCGGCAGGCGCGCATCCGATGCGCAATGCGGTTCGGACGGTCACGAACCTTTTTGAGCGGCCCCGGCGGCTGCAGCGTCTTTCGCGGGCGAGCAACCACCGGAGCCAGTTCCTCTACTTCGAGTTCAGCGTAGGTTGCGTACGAAACTGAAGCAAATGGATTGATTTCATCGCGGAGATGAAATGCATTCATGCGGGACGCTCGAAGAGGAGACCAAAATGAATCTTGAATTACGCCACTTGAAATTGGTTGCAGCGATCGCGGACACGGGAAATATGACGCGCGCGGGAGGGCGGC
Organism: Acidobacteriota bacterium; assembly: GCA_019239815.1. The sequence continues at coordinate 5,960 of JAFAZL010000387.1, read as the reverse complement.
TGCACCTGACCCAGTCGGCGCTTAGCCATCAGCTGCGCGACGCGGAAGAGCAACTCGGGACGCGGCTGTTTGACCGCAAGCAAGGGAGCATGGCGCTGACACCGGCGGGTGAGAGATTGCTGCGCTCGGCGCGCGCGGTGATCGAAGAGCTGAGCCGTGCGGAAAAAGAAATTCAGAACGAAATCGCTGGAGCGGGCAATGATTTTTTCTTGAGGAAACGGTCGTCCACCGAATTCTACACCGTGTATCACTGGCTGCCGCCGCGACTGAAGCTTTTCCAACAAAAGCATCCGGCGGTGGAGTTCGAGCTTGTGGTGGAAGCGACCGACAATCCATATGAAGCATTGCTGAATGGAGCGCTCGATTTGGCGATCGTCTGTAATCCTCTTCGGAACCGGAAGATTCAGTTCACGCCCCTTTTCGAGGACGAGGTGGTGGCAATCGTTGCGCCAGACCATCGACTGGCGACGAGGAAATTTCTGGAGCCTCATGATTTTGCGGATGAGACTTTGTTTTTGTTCCCGCCAAAAAGCGACAGCGCGCTATTGAACGAGATTTTAACGCCGGCGGGAGTCGCGCCGCGGCGGATTCAGCAAGTCAACCTGACCGAGGCGATTATCGAGATGGTAGTGGCGGGGCTGGGCGTGGCGGCCATGGCGAAGTGGGCCGTGGCGCCCCAGCTTGCGTCGGGGACGGTGGTGGGACTGCCGCTGAGCGGGAAAGGGCTTCATCGGAGCTGGGCGGTGGCGCAATTGCGGGGCAAGGAGACACCACGATATTTGCAGGCGTTTGTTGAATTGCTAACGAAATTGCCGATGTCGGGATGCGTGTCGGACTTTGTGGAGATCGAAAGAAGGTCGAGACGCGAAGGCCCGCGGCGGCCGAGGAACGGCAAAATGCGGGGCGCTGGACGCGGGGCGGCAATCCACGCCTGAGTAGGTCAAAGGCGCCTTCAGATCGCGCCGATCTTGCAAGAACTAGTGAACTTCGACCGCGGCGCCGGTGCGGATGTCGATGGGCACTGTGCTGTTCGATTGCGATTTGTTTTCGCGGATCAATGTGTGAACTACCGAGCGGCGGGTGGCGTCAATAGAAGCGATACCGCGTTCGAGCCAGTAGGCGGCGGCTTCGATTTTGCCTTTGTTGAAGAGGAGTGCGCCGAGATTGATCGCGGCTTGCGTGTTGTCGGGAGCGATGGTCAGCGCTTCGCGGAAGCTACGCTCGGCTTCCTGCATGTGGCCGCAGGTCTGTTGCGCATAACCGAGATCGTTAAGGACTTCGCTGGTGGGCACTTCTTCGGCTACCTCCGCGAAAAGGTGGACGGCGGTCTCGTAATCTCCCCGGTTAAAGCGTTCGAGAGCTGCCAGGGCTTTGTCGGCTGGGGACATGTTTCCTCCGCGATCGCTGGGAGCGATCGACCTGATTCTCGTTTTAGGCGATAACGAGGTGAGAGGAGGCTCGTAGGCGCGGAGGGTATGATAACACAATCGTAATAGTATAAATATTATATTTTTCTAAAAAACGCCTAGCCGTTGGCAGCGCTTGAGGTTGGCTTCAGCAGGATGTCGAGGTCGTCGGGGTGGATAGCGCAAAGCAGAGCGTCTTCGCGATCGATGAGTCCGTTGCGGACTAAGCTCACCAATGATTCTTCGAGGCTGAACGATCCTTTCTTCTTTGTGATCGCAATTTCCTGATGGAGATGCTGGAGCGCATTGCGGCGAATGTGGTGGCGCGCGCCGTAGCCGATCATTAAAAGTTCGCACGCTGGAATGCGGCCGCCACCGATTTTCTTTGGCAGCAGAATTTGCGTATGCACCGCGGCAATCGCCATCGCCAGTTCCTGGCGAATCGAATTCTGGCGCTCGACCGGAAAGGAATCCGTGATGCGCGCCACAGACGTGGCGACATCAGTCGTGTGCAGCGTGCTGAAAACGAGATGCCCCGTTTCGGCGGCGGCAACGGCGATGCGCATCGTATCCGTGTCGCGCATTTCGCCGACGACGATGATGTCGGGCGCCTGGCGCAAAGCGGCACGCAAAGCCGTGGGAAAATCAGGCGCATCAACACCGATTTCGACCTGCTCGATAACACTGCGCACATGCTGATGTTCGTACTCGATCGGATCTTCGATGATGACGATGTGCCGCGATTCCCGCCGATTTATGTCGTCAATGAGCGCTGCCATGGTCGTGGATTTGCCGGAGCCGGCCGGTCCGCCAATCAATACGAGGCCACGCGGCAAGTGTGCAAGCTGTTCTACCGATGGCGGGAGCCCAAGCTCCCTAAATTGCGGCACGCGCGCGGGCAAAACGCGAATCGCGGCCGCCGCTCGACCTTGTTCGCGATGCAGATTGATGCGAAAGCGTCCAAGCCCGGTGATGCGATACGACGCGTCAGTAATTTGCGCCTCGCGATACTGCTGCAACGCATGCCTCGGCAATGCAGGGAGCATCGCGGCCTCGATTTCAGGACCGTCGAGCAGACCCGGCTCGATCTTGCGCACCTCGCCATTGATGCGCATGCACGGCGGGGCGCCCGACACGAGCAACAAATCGCTCGCGCCGCGTTGAATCACCATCGCGAGCCACCGATCGAGCCGTTCGGTGACACTCGAATCGCTGTCTTGAGATTCCTGTTCCCTGTCGAGATGATTGAGGCGGGCGGTGTCGTCCATCATCGGTGCACCTGCGGGGAGAGGTTGCGAAACTGAGTGTGTACCAGGGCGGGTAATTCGTCTAGAGCAATGCACAGGCTGTGCATGAATAAACATCTGAGCGCAACACGGATGTAACGCCCGGGCAACATGCCGCTGACTCGCAGAGCCGCGTTACCTGACGATAGGCGAAGACGCAGCGCTAGCCGCGCCGAAGGACAATGAGCGAAATCTCGGGCGGGACACCGAGGCGCACAGGAGCGCCGACCGTGCCGAGGCCGCGGTTCACATACAGACGTGACGCATTGGGAGTCGGAACGCCGACAAGCACATCGGCCGCGGCTTGGACCTGGATATCGTGCGAGTCCGTGAACATCGGCCGCTCGAATAATCCGGCAATGTAATCCGAGATGAAGCGCGCCGGCGTCAGCCGATGGTCCAAAATTTCGACCTGTATCTGTCCTCCATGTGTGTGGCCCGCAAGAGAAAGCTCAATGCCCAACTCGGCCGCTCGATTGAAGCTATTCGGGTTGTGCGACAACAAAATGTTTGGGAGGTCGCGGCGGATGAGCGGTTGCAGGTTAGACAGCATCTGGGTGCGATGCCCGTTGAGGTTGCGCTCCCGCTGATAATCGACGCCGATCAGGTTGAACTGCGCGCCGCGAAATTCAAGAATCGCGTTTTCCTGGCGCAGCAACTTCATGCCGTGCTGGGCGTAAAGCTCTCCGGCGAGCTGTTCGGCATCGGCGTAAATCTCGTGGTTCCCGTTGCAGCCCCACACGCCGAGCGGGGAATGAAGCCGGCTGATTTCCTCGACGCAGTCGCCGATCGGATCATGAGAACTGGTAATGAGGTCACCGGTCACGACCACCAGATCCGAGCCCAAATCGTTGGTCATGTCGACCGCGCGGCGAACGGCGGCACGGCTCATGAACGCGCTCATGTGAATATCGCTGATCTGCGCGATTCTCATGCCATCCATCGTGGGCGGCAGATTTGCGATGGGAATCTCGACCCGGCGTACGCTGTAGTTCAGCCGTTCGGCGGCAAAACCGTACATCGCACTGGCGAAAGGCGCAGCCCCAGCCAGTACGCTGGCGGCACGAAAAAAATAGCGGCGCGATGGATCGGCGAGGCGCTCGCCAACAGAATGTGAGTGCGCGGAATTCTGAGCCGATACGGCCTTCGAGTTCCCAGCCGGCGATACAATCGCATCCGAAGCCTTCAGGCTGGGCTTGCTGTACCAGTTCCAAAGGCGCTCGATGCCGTGGACGATTTCCACTGCCAGGAAAGCGAAAAGCGCACTCGAAAACCAAAGTCCGGCAGCGATCGCGAGAAACGCATCCTTCTGCCTGAGATGGCCGTGAGTCCCCATGCGGAACCCATGCGCAATCGTGTAGGTCACGAGCAGGAGGCCGATAACGTATAGCGCGCGCGCACCAATGCGCAGCCAATTCGCGCGCCATCGACCGGTGGTGCGCCAAATCGCGCGGTACCAGAATCGCTGGGAGAGAAAGACGGTAGTGAGAATCGCCGCACCGATGGCGATTCGAAAAAGAAGCCAACCCCAGTTCACAGAAGACTCGCTTTTCTAATCACGCCTATTTTAGCATGCCGGGACCGAGGCCCGCTTGACTCGCCCCCGCTACGTGCCGCACCGGTAATTCCGTGACGAACGCGAACCTAACGCGTAACATGACGCCGCGCGGCGGGTAGCCTCGCGGACGAGCCACTACTCCTTATTCGGGCTCGTGCGTCAAAGCAGTTGGAGTGCGGCAGGTTTGATTTTCCGGGTCTGTCAAATCGAAGGGAGAGAATCGATGAAGAAGGCAATAGTGACCTTGGGTCTCGCAGTCTGTACGTGTCTTGCCGTTGGAACAGCGCCAGCTGTGGCGGCGCCAGCCTCAGCAGCGGCCAAGCCAGCGCCGGCCGCGAAGGGCGCCTCGGAGCTCGTTCTCGATCAGTGGAACGACATCGGCCGAAAACTAACCGCAATGGCGGAAGATTTCCCCGAAGATAAGTATGAATTCAAGCCGACACCGGCGCAACGCACGTTTGCGGCGCAGCTGATTCATGCGGCAGGGTCGATGTACTACTTCACGGATGTGGTCGATGGTAAGAAGCCGCGCTATCCGGACGATCCCAAGCGCGACGAGCTGAAGACGAAGGCACAGATCGTCACCTTCGTAAAGAAGTGCATCGCGGATGGACAAGAGAAGATCAAGGCGAAGGGCGACAAAGGGATGATGGACATCGTCGATGCCGGCAACAACCAGATGGTGCCGGTTTACGACCTTGCGTACGGGCTCATTGAACATTCAGGCGAGCATTACGGCCAGCTTGTTGTGTACTACCGCGTTGCGGGACTTGTGCCGCCGGAGTCCCGGCCGAAGAAGTAAGCATCCTCTATCATTGGTAGTAAAGAAGAGGCGGAGTGAATCATCGCTCCGCCTCTTTGCTTTTTAAGACTTGCTTCAGGACGAAGCAGCATTTGCGGCGCCATTTTCGAGCAATGCGATGAGTTGCGTCGGGTCGCTTGTCGGCAGCATGCAGGTTTGCCCGGAGCAAACGATGGCGACCGCTTTGTCGGTCAACAGATGAGGCAAAGTTTCTTTCAACGTGGCTGGTAGCTCGGTTAAGGAAAATCCGGGCTCGATCCGCAGAACCGCTTTGCCGAGCCGGTATACACGATGAGCCGCAACCTCGAGCGCTTGCGCCGCCGGGTCAGTGTTGTGTCCCGTGATGACGACCTGGATCGGATGATGCGCGAACAACGTTGCGGCCAATCCGTATGTCGCAGCGAACATTCCGTATTGCGGCGCAATTCCCGCAAATGCTTCCAGCGTTTTTTGCGCGAAATCGTAGTAGCGCGCTTCGCCGGAGTACGCGTGCATGCGAACGAGCGCGATCGCCGCGACGGAGTTGGCGCCCGGCGTCGGCGAATCCTGGAACGGTTTGCGGCGCACTTCGAGCCCGCCCATCGGTGCCGCATCGTGCGGGCGATCGAAGAAACCCCCGCCTTCGTCATCACCGTAGCGCGCGATCGCGTTGTCGAGAGTCCGCTTTGCCGCCTCGAAATAGCGCGGGTCGAGCGTCGATTCATATGCATCGAGCAATGCGAGAACACCAAAAACCTGATCGTCGAGCGACCCTTCGAGCACAGGCCCGCCCATGCGATGGCTGAATCCGCGCGAAGGACTCCACGCCTCGCGTAGCATCCGATCGAGTGTCTTTAGAGCAAACCTGCGACAACCACCGCCCAGGCTGCCGCCAAAAACTGTTGCCGCCGAAAGATATGCCGACACGA
>JAFAZL010000271.1 GCA_019239815.1 Acidobacteriota bacterium | reverse complement strand
GACGAGGAGGTAGACGCTGGCGCCGAAAGCGAGCGAGAAGATGGCGCGCATCTTGCCGTCGGCGAGGATGTAGATGACGGTCCAGGCAATGAGATTTTTGCCTGTGGAGCCGCCGGCGGGGAGAGGGCTTTGGTAAGCGGCGAAGGGCAAAGCGAAGGCACCGATGTTCATGAGGAGGATGCCGAGGAGAGCGAAGCCGCGGATGGAGTCGAGGGCGGAGATGCGCTCTTCAGGACGAGTGGGAGAGAGCGAGAGCTGGGTGTAGGCGTCGCTGGCGGCGGCATTGGGCGCGATGGGAATGGTTGTCACGTGGCACCTCTCGTGGAGAACGATTTGGACCGATGTGTCCTCGAATCGTTCGCACACGAGCCACGAGTGGATGCGCGACCTGCGATCCAAACAGAGGTGTGAAACGCATGAGGACGGGGCCGTTGCGCAGTGCCTGCGCGCCATGCTCCGCCATGGCGGTTTTGGGCCGACTATGTGAGTAGATCGTACACCGGGCGAGGAACGGTCAGGGTGTTGTTTTTTTGAGAGGAAGGGCGATGGGAGGACGGGCACGGGCATGGTGTGCCCCTACGGAAATACGCCGGTGAAGAAAAGTCAAAACCCGCACCCGCTGAAACCTGAGCCCTTCGGCGAAACGACTCAGGGTAAAGGTGCGGCACCCAAATGCCGGCTACGAATCATCACGACGGAGATGTTGTGCGAGATTCGCTGGGCTTCACTATGCGGTCGTAGATCAGGAGGAGGAAGGCGGTGAGGACGCCGACACTGGTGATCACGTACCAGGCTTGAGCGGGGTGGTGCTCGACTTCGGCAAAGTGGTGCATGACTTTGCCGCCGAACCAGCCGCCGAGGAGCGAGCCGATGCCGAGCGGGAGAAACGCGAATCCCATGTAAGTGCCTTGCTGGCCGGGAGGGGCGAGACGCGAAATGTATTCGTAGTAGCGCGGCTGATGGACGATTTCGCCGATGGCGAGAACGAAGATCGCGAAATAGCAAGCGAGCACGGTGGGGTGCGCGGCGACAATGAGCCATGAAAGCGACGTGATGAGCGTACCGAGAATGATGGCGCGGAAGGCGGGAATTGAGCGCGTCAGATAGTTGATGAGCAGAGTAAGGGCGATGACGGCGACAGCGTCTGTGGCGAGAATCCATTCGACGCTGGCGTTGGAGCTGATGTAGGCATGCACATAGCCCGGCAGGCTGATGTATTGCTGCCAGAAAACGATCCAGTAGCCGGTGAAGATGAGAAGGAAGAGCATGAATTTTGTATTGCCGAGCACGACGAGAAAATTGCGCAGCGTGCGCGCGATGGTGGGAGCGGGCTCATCGGAGGCGCGCTTCGGTTCGCGGAAGAGAAGCAGGACGAAAAAGAACATTGCGAAGACGCTGAGCGAGGAAATGCGGAAGACCGGCTCGAGGCCGAGATGTTTGTGGGCCCAGCCGGCGATGTAGGGGCCTGCGGCGCTGCCGATGTTGACCATCGTGTAGTAGATGGAATAGCCGATGCTGCGGACGTTGGGCTTGGAGGCGCGGGCGGTGGTGCCGACGACGCAGGGTTTGACGAGCGAGATGCCGAGCGCGGGAAGAATGAGGATGACACCGACGAAGAGGCCGAGCGGGACGGCATTGCGAATCGGCGCGAGCCAGGATGCGCCGACCGAGCCAATGAGAAAGTACGCGGCGGCGAGAATCAGGTAGGCAAGAGAAAGCGCGCGGCGGAAGCCGAGACGGTCGGCGACAGCTCCGCCGAAAATTGCGAGAAACCAAACCATGCCGCCGAAAATGCCGGTGAGCGTACCGGTTTGTTCGGTGGAGAAGTTTAATTTTTCCTGGAGGTAGACAGCGAGCGAGGAGAAGGCGCCGTAGTAGGAGAGGCGCTCGAAAATTTCGGAGATGTTGGCGATCCAGAAGGGGCGTTCGAAGCCGTCGCGGATTTCGGTTAGGCGTTGGGGGAGAGGCATTTTGTTTTGGCTTGACGCAGCTTTGGGGCTCGGCTAGCGGTGGGGATGATAACAGAGGCTGGGCGAAATTATTGCGACCAGGGCGGCTTGACGCCGGTCATGCGGGCGTAGGCGACGAGCTGGCCCATGTGTTCGTTGGCGTGGACGATGATGCGGAGATACATGCCGTCGACGGTGGCGTCGCGGTCGGCGATGTGAATTTTGCGCTGAAGATCGGTGGGTGTGACTTTGGCGTGAGCTTGCTTGACGACGTCGAGCGAGCGCTTAAGCCAGGCGATGACTTCGGGCTTGGAGGTGACGGTCTTGTCCATGCCTTCCTTGAGATCCGCGGGGAACTTAGGTCCGCCGGCCACGTTTAGGAGATAAAAATTCGCTTCGACGATGTGCATGTAGACTTCACTGGTGGAGCGGACGCCCGGCGCGGGACGCCAGGAAAATTTTTCTGGCGGCGTGGCTTCGGCGAGAGCGACGAGTTGTTGGGAAACGTGGAGCCATTCGCCGTCGTAACCTTCCCAGATACCTTCGGGGTATTTTTGATTTTGCGCGAGCGATGGGCGCGCTGCCGCGATTGCGGCAAGGACGAGAAGCGCGAGACAGAACATGTTGCGAAGCATCTGTGCACCTCGACGTTGAACTAGGCGCGGGCCGCTAAGCTACCAGCCGGTGCGCGGCGTGCGTTGGAGAAAGTCGTTGGCGGCGGCGACGTTGGTGACGCGCATCGCGGTGCCGTCGTATTCGATTTTGCGGCCGGCGCGCAGAGCGACGACGCCGAGCAGCATGACTTCGGTGAGCTTGGCGGCGTACTCGAACGGCGAGGACGCTTGCGTCGTGCCCTTGGCGGCGTTGACCCAATTCAGTTCGTGATCTTCGTTGGGGATGCGCGGCAATTTTTTCGGCGGCGTGCCGACGCTGGCGTGAAGCGACGCGGGAAGCAACCGTGGTCGGAGGCCGTAGGTATCATGCAGGAGTTTGCCCTTTGTACCGACCAGCAGAGCGCCGCCACCCTTGTTGAGTTGTTCGTTGTCGGGCAGCTCGACGGGCTTGGGCGGGAGTAGGCCGCCGTCGTACCAGGTCAGTTTCACGGGCGGCTTCGAACCGCGTGCGGGAAATTCGTAGAAAGTTTGCGTGGCGAGCGGGTAGGAGGCGTTGTTGAACGGCGTCGAGATCGTTTCGACCGTCGTGGGGTAGCCGAGATCGAGCGCCCACATCGAGTGGTCGATAAGATGCGCACCCATGTCGCCGATTGCGCCCATACCCCAATCGACCCAGCCGCGCCAATTGAATGGATGGTAGATCGGGTGGTACGGGACTTCGGGCGCGATACCGAGGAAAAGATTCCAGTTGAGCTCGGCGGGCATGGGAGTCGCTTCTTGCGCGAGGGCAGCGCCTTCGCGCAGGTTGACGTCGTGGCCGCTCCAGCCGGGAGCGGGTGAGGATGGATTAAGCGGCTCGGGGCGCGGGACGCCTTGCGGCCAGAAGCCGAGCGGGCGATTCGTCCAGATGTGGACTTCGCGGACTTCGCCGATGGCGCCGGATTGGACGTATTCGATGACAGTGCGGGCGTCGTCGGTGGAATGGCCTTGGTTGCCCATTTGCGTCGCGACTTTTGTTTCGGCGGCGCGCTTGGCGAGTTGGCGCGCTTCGGCGACGGACCAAGTGAGCGGCTTTTGCACGTACACGGCTTTTTTCAGATCCATTGCGGCAAGCGCAATGGTCGCGTGCATGTGATCGGGAGTCGCGACGAAAACGGCGTCGATGTCTTTTTGCTTATCGAGCATTTCGCGAAAATCGGCGTAACGTTTCACCTTTGGAAGGTGCACGTCCTTGAGGCGCTGCATGCGCTCGATACGGATTTTTGCGCGCTCGGGATTGAATGGCTGCATGCCCTCGGCGATCTGTTCGGGCGTCAGCGTCGGCGGGTTTGCAAGGCGCTTTTGCCACGTATCGATTTCGGTGTCGAGACGATCGAAGCCCTTGTTAGCGTAGCCCCAATCGACGTCGCAAATTGCAACGACGTTTTGATCAGAGAGATTGATGAGGTTCTGCCGACCCATGCCGCCGACGCCGACTCCAACGACGTTGAGGAGATCGCTAGGCGGTGTGTAGCCGCGGCCGAGAACGTGACGTGGCACGATCGTGAAGGCGGCTGCGGACACGGCGGTCTTTGCGATGAACGAACGGCGAGAAACTGTGGGTGAGGGATTGTTTTCGCCAGGCGGGGTGTTGGGCGAAGGCGTAGTGGTTTCGAGTGGACTTGCGGTGGCTTCCGGGTCTCGGGTCATCAAGGGCTCCGTTGTGCTGTGGCGCTGCCTATTATGGCGCGTGCTGGAGGCTTTGAAAACGGCTAAACAATAACGAAATTCGATTGGGAAGACGGCTTGAACGGGTTCGTTCCAGTCTATAATTTTCGTCATGCGGGCCGGACCTCGTCGTTTCGGTTTTCTCCTTCTACTTTTCTTCGTGATGGTTGCGAGTGCCGAGGTGCATGCCGCACCGGGCTCGTGGCGTGGGGCGTTACATGATGCGGATGGCCATTCGGTCGCTAATGCCCTGATCGAGCTGCACGCAACCTCTGGCAACCACGATTATTCGAATAAGACTTCGGAAACCGGCAAATTTGTTTTTGGCGAAATTGCTGCGGGTACATACACGCTGCGCGTTACCGTCGGAGCAAAAATCTGGATCTCTGCCAACGTGGTTACGTTCAAGGATGACGATACTATCTCAGGCGTACTCGAGCTCTCCGGCACCGATGCAACGCTGCGTGTCATTGCTGGCGGCGAAGACAAGCGAAAGCAGGGCAGCGGCGGGGAAAATCTATCGAGCGGCGAAGTGTCGAGCCTTCCGCTCAACGAGCGTGATTTCAGCAAGTTGCTGCTGCTCGCAGCCGGTACGATGACGGACACGAATGGAGCCGCGAACTTCACGCAGCAATTCGCGGTGAACGGGCAGCGGGGCGTCGCTTCGGTTTTCGCGATGGACGGAGTCGATACGAGCGATCCGGAGCTTGGCGGCGCGACATTTTCGAACTTCAACGTCGATGCGATTCAAGAGGTGCAGTCCAGCTCGGGCGTAATGTCAGCGGATATCGGACATGGAGCGGCTGGATTCATCAACGTGGTCACGAAATCCGGGAATGATTTTGTGCACGGCAGCGCGTTTGAATTTGTGCGCAACGCGGCGTTCGACGCGCGCAACTTTTTCGACCACAGCAGTTCCATCGATCCACGCCGCATTCCACCCTTTGCGCGCAATGAGTTTGGCGTGACGAATGGCGGCCCGCTCGTGCTGCCAAAAATCTACGACGGACGCGGCAAGACTTTTTACTTTGCAGAATACCAAGGTTTCCGCCAGGTGCTCGGGACCACTCAAGTGTTCGCCGTTCCGACGGCAGCCGAACGCCAGGGCATCGACACAACGACCGTTCCGGGCGACACGCTCTTTGTACCTGTGAGCGCAAAGATCGCACCGATCCTTGCGCGTTATCCATTGCCCAACGAACCATCCGGCCCGTACGGCGCACGAACGTATGCAACATCTTCGAAGGTCGTGACCGACACGGACCAGTTTTCGATTCGCGTCGATCACAAAATTTCGGATAAGGCGAATCTCTTCACGCGTTTCAGCTTGAACCAGGTGAATGGCCCGACGACGAATCCTGACCAAACGGCGATCGATTCTGATTTTGGCATCAAGTTCTTCGATCACCAGCGGAACGCAGCGGTGCGTTACACGCGAGTGCTTTCGCCAAGGATGACTTCGGCGACTTCTTTTGGATACATCCGCAGCACGCCGACGTTTCCGACCACGAATCAAACCGATCCGTCGATCAGTTACGGTGACGGTCTCTACGAAGGATTCAACACTGCGGACGGATCAATCTACGGCTCGTTCGGCAATGTGTATCAGACCAAAGAAGATCTGACGTACGCGCACGGTTCGCATTCCTTCAAGTTTGGCGCCGAAATTCGCTTGAATAAGGACGCG
>JAFAZL010000094.1 GCA_019239815.1 Acidobacteriota bacterium | reverse complement strand
CGCCGGCATCGAGCGCGCCAAGGAACGCGGCCTCCCCACGCGCGTCATTTCGTCAAAGGGTTTGGAACGCGAGACTTACGACCGCCAGGTCGTCGCCGCCCTCCAGGAAGCCAACGTCGACTTGATCTGCCTCGCCGGGTACATGCGCCTGCTCTCGCCGTACTTCGTCGCGGCATTTCCCAATCGCATCCTCAATATCCACCCGTCTCTTCTTCCGTCTTTTCCCGGACTCGAGTCTCAACGCCAGGCCCTTGAATACGGCGTAAAATTCGCCGGCTGCACCGTCCACTTCGTCGACGAAAATCTCGACGCCGGCCCAATCGTGTTGCAAGCCGTCGTCCCCGTGAAAGACGAAGACACCGACGCCTCTCTGTCCGAACGAATTTTGACCGAAGAGCACCGCATCTACTCCGAAGCCGTAAAAATCATCCTGGAAGGAAACTTCAAAATCGTGGGACGCCGAGTGGTGCAATCATGATGCGCCACCACAAAATATGTAGGGGCGCAGCACTACCTTGCCCTGAGCTTCGAAGGGTGCGCCCCATGTCCGCAACATCGTTGGGCCCAAGACCTGTAACCGCGATCGCTTTCCAGATCGCGGGCTTCAGATTCAGCGCCACCGCGCCCGACCCGAAAGGAACCTGACGCACCAACGGAATCATGACCACCCAGTTCAAACCCGTCGAAGAACAACTCGCCTACCTGAAAAAAGGCACCGTCGAAATCATTCGCGAAGACGAGTTGAAAGCAAAGCTCGCCGATTCGATCAAGGCTGGAAAGCCTCTCCGCGTCTACCTCGGCGTCGATCCCACTGCCCCCGATCTTCATCTCGGCCATACCGTCGTCATCCGCAAGCTCAAACACTTCCAGGACATGGGCCACACCGCCGTCTTCCTCATCGGCGATTTTTCCGCGATGATCGGCGACCCGACGGGAGTCTCCGAAACGCGCCCCCCACTCACGCGCGAACAAGTCGACGCCAACGCGAAAACCTATCTAGAACAGGTCTTCAAAATTCTCGACCCGAAAAAGACCGAAGTCCGCTACAACAGCGAATGGCTGAATAAACTGAACGCCGTCGACGTAGTGCGCCTGTGCTCGCACTATCGCCTCGCGCGCATGCTTGAGCGCGAAGATTTCCGCTCCCGGCTCGAAAACCAACAACCAATATCGGTGCACGAATTGCTCTATCCATTGTTGACGGCGCTGGATGCTGTGAACTTGAAGTCCGACGTCGAACTCGGCGCCACCGAACAAAAATTCAATCTCCTCGTCCATCGCGAAATCCAGCGTGAATACGGCTTGCCCGGACAAGCCGTGCTGACGATGCCGATCCTCGTCGGCCTCGACGGCTCGCGCAAAATGTCCAAGAGTCTCGGCAACTACATCGGCATCACTGAACCGCCCGTCGAAATGTTCGGAAAGATGATGTCGATCCCCGACGAATTGATGTGGCAATACTACGAGCTGATCACCGACCGCACTCCAGCCGAAATCGCCACACTGAAAGCCGAAGTCGCCAGCGGCAAGCTGCATCCGATGGACGCGAAGATGCGCCTCGCCACTGAAGTTATCGCCACTTTCCACGGACCGGACGCCGCCAACAAAGCGGCCAAAAATTTCCAGCGTGTCTTCCGTGACCGCTCCACACCGACTGAATTGCAAGAAATCCGGTTTTTTGACTTGGCTAAGGAAAAAGTTACGGTTGAAAAGAAAGATGGCCAAATTGCGGAGCTTACCCATTACTCCGTTAGTCCGGCTGGCAAGCAGCGATGGGCTAAAGTTCTAGCGGATTGGGCTGGACTGGAATCTAGATCCGCTGCGGAACGACTAATCAAGCAACGCGGATTAGAAGTAGATGGAAAGACGATCGAAGAGCCGACGGCAGAAATAGATTTTAATATCAAAGGCGAATTTATTATTCGCGCAGGGAAGAAGAAATTTTTGAAATTTGTCATTGAGTGAGCATGCCGTTCTGAGAGGTACCCATGACTTCAAGTGTTGGACAAGCGCGAGATTCAAGAAATTCGCCGGAGTGCTGGCCATCGCTCCCGCTGGAGTCCTGGGAACCGACCCGCGCCACACTACACATGTGGACGCAAATCGTCGGCAAACTCCGCCTCGCACTCACGCCACTGGAAAATCACTGGTGGAACGTCCCGCTGTACGTCAGCCCGCGCGGATTGACCACTTCTTCCATGCCTTACCGCGATCTGTTGATCGAAATCGAATTCGATTTCGTCTCTCATGAACTCGTTTTGCGGAAGAGCGACGGGAAGTCTGCTTCGATCCCCTTGGCGCCAAAGAGTGTGGCCGATTTTTACCGCGAATTCTTCGCCATGCTTCGTGCGCAGGGAATTGACGTAAAGATCTGGAAGATGCCCGTTGAAATCCCCGATCCAATCCCGTTTGATAAGGACAAGACCCACTCTTCCTACGATCGAGAATCTGTACACAAGTTTTGGCGCATCCTGGCGTCGAGCAGCGACGTATTCCACGACTTCCGCGCGCTCTTCATCGGCAAAAGCAGCCCAGTCCATTTCTTCTGGGGAAGTTTCGATCTCGCGGTGACGCGCTTCTCCGGACGCCGTGCGCCGGCAAAAGCCGGAGCCGATCGCATCACGCAAGAAGCCTACTCGCACGAAGTCAGCAGCGTCGGATTCTGGCCCGGCAGCGGCAACGTAAAAGAACCTGCTTATTACTCCTATTCGAGCCCTGAACCCGCAGGTTTCAGTGAGTATCGCGTGGGGCCTGCTGCCACGTCCTACCGTAAGGACATGGGCGAGTTTCTGCTGCCCTATGAAGCAGTGCGAACGGCGCCGGATCCCAGCGCAGCGCTTTTTGATTTTTGTCAGACGACGTACGAAGCAGCGGCTATGAATGCGAAGTGGCCACGCACAGAGCTGGAGAGACAGTGAGTCAAATGAATCGATTGCCAATCTTGTTTTCGTGCTTTTCACTGCTACTGATTTCGGCGATTGCCGCTCCGGCTCAGGAACAGCAAGCCGCATCGAAGCAAGTGAATATCGGGCACTCCGCGGGGAATGATCCGGCGGAGCCGCCTCATCCTCTGCCCAAGACAAAATCGATTCCTCGGCCAAAGGGCGCGATCACTCGGGCATCGGTCGATGAGAAATCAATGCGCGCGCTGATCGACTCGATGGTGACCTGCGGGACGCGGATCTCGATCGGCAATTGGGACGATCCAAAGCGCGGGCCCGGATGCGGTCGCGACAAAATCGTGGAACGCTTGAACGAAATCAACAAAACGAATGGCGGCAAGTTGCAGATCATCGTGGACAAATTCGAGGCGACCTCCGAGCGCACATTCGACAAGCCTGCGCCGATGCAAAACGTCTACGCAATCCTGCCCGGTACGGACGAGAAGATGGCGAAGACCGTTTTCATTGTGTCGGGGCATTTCGATTCGATTCCGTCGGTCTCGAGCATTACAGACACGAGCCTCGAAGCTCCGGGAGCGGACGACGATGCCTCCGGTGTTTCCGTAAGTGTGGAATCGGCGCGACTGTTGAGCAAGGCGGCCGGCACCAACGGATTGCGAGCAACGGTGATTTTCGCCGCCGTATCCGGCGAGGAGCAGGGACTGCTCGGCTCGACGCACATGGTGGACTGGGTAAAGCAACAAGGCTACACGGTGGGCGGCATGCTCGACGATGACATCGTCGGCGACGATTTGCGCCCGGGCGCTCCGCATCGGGTGCGCTTATTCTCGGGAAATGGCGAGATCGACGATTGCGATGGCTCCTCTCGCGAGCTGGCGCGCGCGATTGAAGAAATCGATGGACGCTCGGCGATTCGTATGGTCTTTCGCGTCGACCGCTATGGACGCGGAGGCGATGACTATCCATTTTTCAAAGCCGGAAACCCGGCGGTGCGATTTACCGAGCCGTGGGAGGACTACAACCATGAGCATCAGACTCCGCGAACGGAAAACGGAGTCGAGTATGGTGACTACGCAAAATATCTGAATTCGTCGTTGCTTGGGAATGTCGCGCGCGACAACGCAGAAGCGTTGCGGCAGCTTGCGTTGGCCCCCGCTCCGCCGAAAGACGTGCGGCTCGCGGGTGCCGTAACGCAGGACGCAAAGCTTTCGTGGTCGGCCGAAGACGACGACGCGCGCGCAGGATTCGAGATTTTGTGGCGCGAGACAACCGAATCGCGCTGGAGCGTGCTGACCTTCGCCGAATCAGCAGGCGAGACCGTGCTGAAAGATGTCTCCACCGACAACCACTTCTTCGCGGTTCGCGCAGTAGGGAAGAACGGCGCCCGCTCCATCGCAGTCCCGTCTCAGCCGGCCCCACGCCGCCCAGTACCGACACCAGAGAAGAAATAGGATTGGAAGGCGGTTGGGTGCCGCACCCTCAGGTTTCAGAGGGTGCGGATTTTTTCGCCGCGCACCCTACTTGGCGATTTTGGCGCCCCACTGATCCGGACTTAGGTCTTTGGCATGCTGCGAGAAAATCCAGAGATGGCCTTCGAGGTCCTGCACCGCGTACTGCAGTTCGCCGTAAACAGTTTCGTGAAGCTGCTCGACGAGACGAATGCCGGTCGACTTCACCTTCCGATAGTGCGCATCGACATC
>JAFAZL010000966.1 GCA_019239815.1 Acidobacteriota bacterium | reverse complement strand
GCGCGATGATCTGCTGTGTGCGCAACGCGATCAATGCTGCGTCTTCCGTCGGCAGCGCTAACGCCTCGTCCAACGAATTCGTATGCAGCGATTGGCATCCACCCAGCACCGCCGCAAGCGCCTGGATCGCTACGCGAACGATATTATTTTCCGGCTGCTGCGCCGTCAGCGACGAACCCGCCGTCTGCGCATGAAATCGCAGCAGCAACGACCGCGGATCTCGTGCCGCAAACCGCTCCGTCATGATGCGCGCCCAGAGCCGCCGCGCGGCGCGATACTTCGCAATTTCTTCCAGCAAATCGCTATGCGCGTTGAAGAAAAACGAAAGCTGCGGCGCAAACTCATCGACGTTCAGCCCCGCATCAATCGCCGCCTGCACATACGCGATCGCGTTCGCCAGCGTGAACGCCACTTCTTGCACCGCCGTCGAGCCTGCTTCGCGAATGTGATAGCCCGAAATCGAAATCGTGTTCCACTTCGGCAGCTCGGTGCGGCACCACGCAAAAACATCCGTCACGATGCGCATCGCCGGCCGCACCGGATAAATGTACGTTCCCCGCGCGATGTATTCCTTCAGGATGTCGTTCTGCACCGTGCCCGAAAGTCTTTGCAGGCTCGCGCCTTGCTTTTTCGCCACGGCAACGTAGAGGCACAGCAAGATCGCCGCCGTCGAATTGATCGTCATCGACGTCGACACGCGCTCGAGCGGAATCCCGTCGAACAGCGTCTGCATGTCTTCAATCGAATCGATCGCCACGCCGACTTTGCCGACTTCGCCCAGCGCTAACGGACTGTCCGAATCCATCCCGATCTGCGTCGGCAAATCGAACGCGACCGAAAGGCCGCTCTGGCCCTTGCTCAGTAAATACCGATAGCGCTGATTCGACTCCGTTGCCGATCCGAATCCGGCATATTGCCGCATTGTCCAGAGGCGCCCGCGATACATCGACGGATAAATCCCGCGCGTAAACGGCGGCTCGCCCGGATAACCAATTTCTTTTTCCGGATCGTGTCCTTCCAGATTTTCGTCGGTGTAAAGACGCTCAACCGGCAAGCCGGAAAGAGTCGTGAATTGCTCTTTACGTTCCTTCGGCACCGCGGCTTTGTCACGCTCCGCCATCGTCAGAGCTTTCTCGCGCGATAGAACGAGCTGATCGCAAAAAAGATGAACATCGCTGCCACGAGCAACGGAATTGCAAGAAACCAGGGCGCGGCATCGCGCGTTAGATATCCGCGAATCGTCAGATTCAGCCACGCCAGCGCCAGAACCGCGAAAACGGCTCCGGCAACTTCGTAAAACAATACCTTCAGCGTGCGCTTGAGCCGAGCCCACGCACCTTGGCGCGGCGCGGATGTGACGGTGGGAGAGGTGGCAGCCACAGGAGTATTCTAGCGCACAGGAGAGCCGGACAACCTTGGCTGTGAGCGCCACGAGAGCGAAACGCAAAACGATGCGAGCCTTCTCGGCAATCGCTGTCGCGATGCTGCTCTTCTGTGTGCTGGCAGCGTTCGGTAGCCCTGCGATACACGCCGACAAGACTCCACAAGGCGCATCCGCCAAATCGATTGCGGTGAGCGGATCGGTGCGCAACGCTGGCGGCGAGCCGATTTCTGGCGTCGATGTCTATCTCGACGGCGAGAAAAAACCTGCGGTTGCACATACCGTCACCGGTGACGATGGAGGTTTCAAACTCACGATCGATCATGGCGGAACCTACACGGTGCGTGCGGCAAAATCCGGCTGGACCGGCGATCAGAGTGACCCGATCGAGTTGCCGCGCGATGCCAACAAACGCGTCGAACTCGTGATGGAAAATTCGCGCAGCCAAAGCGCAATTTCGCCGAGCGGGACCGCCACGACTCCTGCGATCGGAAAAACATCTGCCCCAAACGGAACCAACGCCGCAAAAAGTACAAACGGGATCGAATTCAGCGACGAGCCAAGCTTCACCGTCGCTGGCGTTACCGATCGCTCCAATCTTGGCCTGCACGGGTCCGATACGACTGCCCGAACAAGCGACGCACTCGCTCGCGAAACCGCCCATCTGAAAGATGAAGACGCCGAGAGAATGGCGCGCGCCGAAGCAGCAGCAACACAAAAATACCAAAGTGCAGCGGCGCTCGAATCCAAAGGGGATTTCTCGGGCGCTCGCGATCTGACGCAAAAAGCGTTGGCATCCGGAGATGACGCCGAAGGCCACCATCTGCTCGGCGATCTCGATGAAAAACTAAACGACCCGCTCGGCGCCGTTCGCGAATACGAACGGGCCGCACGCATGTATCCCAGCGAACAAAATTATTTCGATTGGGGCTCGGAGTTACTGCTCCACAAAGCCGCTCAGCCGGCGGTGGAAGTTTTCACGAAGGGCGCGAGCCTGCATCCCGATTCATCGCGCATGCTCGCCGGTCTCGGCGCCGCGCAATACGGGGTACGTTCCTACGAGGACGCCGCGCGCAGCCTTTGCAAAGCGAGTGACCTGAAACCGAGCGAAGCCGCTCCATACCTCTTCCTCGGCCAGATGGAAAAGACGGTGAACGGGCCATTGACGTGCGCCGAAGAAAAGCTCGCGCAATTTGCGAAACAGCAGCCAGCGAATGCGGCGGCGAATTATTACTATGCGGTTTCACTCATCAAGCGGGAGAAAGACGCGCGAACCGGAGTCGATCCGCACGCCGCGCAAACGCTGCTTGAAAAATCTGTGCGCCTCGATCCGAAGTACGGCCCTGCCTACGTCGAACTCGGCGCGCTCGCATTTCAGCGTGGTGATTTCGCGCAAGCCATCAAAAATTATCAGCAAGCGATCGCGGTTAGCCCTCAACTCAGCGAAGCCCACTATCGATTGAGCCTTGCGTATAAACGCTCCGGCGACGATGCCGCCGCGAAGCGCGAGATGGAAACGTATCAAGCGGCCGAAAAAGCGGAAAGCGCACAAGCCGAAGAAGAAAACCGCGACTTGAAACAATTCTTAGTTATCTTGAAGAGCCAACCGGCGACACCGAATCCATAGCACGCCGCGTGCACTGAGCAGGCTATGATTTTCTCGGTACGAATTTATCGACGATGCCTTCGCCCTCGCGAATCGTCAGAATCTGATTCGGCTTGACCTGGGTGAATTTTTCAAT
>JAFAZL010000950.1 GCA_019239815.1 Acidobacteriota bacterium | reverse complement strand
TGTTTCATCGAAATGGCAACGCGTGGGAGGACGTGAGTTCGAAGAGCGGACCGATTTTTCGGACACCAATGTCGGCGCGCGGGCTGGCTCTGGGAGATTTTGATAACGATGGGGCAGTAGATGTACTGATTTCGGTGAATGGCGGAGCGCCATTACTGCTGCACAATCTGGCGGGCAAACAGAATCACTGGCTGGGAATCCGGCTGATTGGGAAGAAGTCGAACATCGACGCCGTCGGGGCGCAAATCAAATACAAGGCCGGTGACTTGGAGCGCTCGCGGTTTAAGGTCGGCGGTGGGAGCTATCTCTCGTATCACGATCCGCGCGTCGTGCTGGGGCTTGGGAAGCGCGAGGCCGTCGATTGGATGGAAATTAAATGGCCCCAGCCCGGCGGAGGCACACAGAGGTTTACGGGGTTGCCGGTGGATCGCTATATCACGATCACCGAGGGCGAGGACAAATGGCGGTAACCGGGGCGGCCGGGAAATGGCGAGGATTTCTTTGTGCTGCAACTGTGAGCGTCATGGTGGCTTTCTGCGCCCTCTGCGCTTGGGGGGAACCACAGGCGGTCGCATCGGTGACACCGGCAACGGATTCGTCCAAATTCCATGTGTTGGCGATTGCGGAGCACGGCGGGATTCATAAGCCATTCGTCGATGCCGCGAAGATCTGGCTGGATAAGCTGGCGAAAGAGAAGAATTTCAGCGTCGACTATATCGAGGACACTTCGAAGATCGACGACGAGTTTTTGGCGAACTACAAATTGTTCATTCAGCTGAACTATCCGCCGTATGGGTGGACGGACACGGCTGCGGCCTCGTTCGTGAAGTACATCGAGCAAGGTAAGGGTGGATGGATTGGATTTCACCACGCGACGTTACTCGGGGAGTTTGATGGGTTTCAGATGTGGCCATGGTTTCACGACTTCATGGGCGGGATTCGATTCAAGGATTACATCGCGACGTTTGTGACTGGGACAGCGACGGTCGAAGCGCCGGATCATCCCGTGATGCGCGGCGTGCCTTCGAAATTCGTGATCAAGGACGAGGAGTGGTACACGTACGACAAATCGCCGCGATCGAATGTGCATGTGTTGGCGAGCGTCGATGAGAAAACCTATACGCCGGATACGGATAAAAAGATGGGCGATCATCCGGTGATTTGGTCGAATGAGCATTTGAAAGCGCGCAACGTTTACATTTTTATGGGCCATCGGCCCGAGCATTTTGAGAATCCGGCGTTCACTAAGATTTTTACAAATGCAATTTTTTGGGCTGCTGGCGAGGAGGGGCGATGAAGCGGCGGGCGCTGATTGCGGGGATCCCGGTTGTGGCGTGTTCCGTGCTGCTCGGCGGGTCGCAAGGCGTTTTTGCCGCACCGAAGGAGCCTGAGTTTAAGGTTCTTGCGTTTTATTCGACGGACGTCGAGCCAGACCATATGAAAACGGCGAACGACGCCCTCGCGTTTTACAAGGAGCTGGCGGCGAAGAATAACTTTGTGCTCGATACGACTGCCGACTGGACGAAGTTGAATGAAAAGGACTTGAAACCGTATCGGCTGATTTTGTGGCTGAACGATTTTCCGAAGACGCCGGAGCAGCGAGCGGCGTTTCAAAAGTATATGGAAAATGGCGGATGCTGGATCGGGTACCACGTTGCCGCTTACAACGACAAGGACACGCACTGGTCGTGGTTCGTGGATTTCCTGGGCGGGGCGGTGTTTTACACGAACAATTGGCCGGTGAAGCCGGCGAAGTTGCGAATTGATGATGCGGATCACGCGGTAACGGCAGGATTGCCAGCGACTTATGATGCGCCGGCGAATGAATGGTATCTGTGGAAGCCGAGCCCGCGGCTTGATACGCGGGTAAAGGTGCTGGTGACACTCGATCCTTCGAACTATCCGATTGGAGTGAAGGACGTGATCACGGAAGGCGATTTGCCAGTAGTTTGGACGAATACGAAGTATCGAATGTTGTACATCAATATGGGCCACGGCCCGGCGGTGTACGGCGATGCGATCCAGAACCGATTGTTTTCGAACGCGATTATGTGGTTGGGCCGCGGGAAATAAAGCGGAATCGCTGTGCTGAGTGCGGTGCGTTCAGGAGGATTGTGGGTGCGAGTAGATCGAGTGGCCGTCGGGCTCGTCAGCGTCATGGTGATGCTGTGGTGTGTTTCCGTTTGCAAATCGCAGAATGGTTCGGCCGCGACTGCCGGGACTGCGCCTGCAAAGCGATTACTGTTCTTGGGCGAAGAGAAAGGCTATCGACATGAAGCCGTTTCGCACGCCGCGGCTACGATCGAGCGGCTCGGGCGCGAAAGTGGGATTTGGACGACCACGATTCGAACGGACACCGAGGTCTTGACGAAGAAGAAGCTCGAATACAACGCGAAGACGCTGAATGATTTCGACGCGGTGATGTTTTATACCGGCGGGGATCTTGAGATGAACGACGAGCAGAAGGCGTCGCTGCTTTCGTTTGTGCACGATGAAGGCAAAGGGTTTATCGGCGTGCACAGCGCGACGATCACGTTCACATCGTGGCCTGAATACGGGGAAATGATCGGCGGTTATTTCGATGAGCATCCGTGGGTAACGTTCGATGCCCCGATTATCGTGGAGGATCCGAGCTTTCCAGGGATGGCGCAGTGGAGCAAGTCGTTTGTTCTGCGCGATGAGATTTATCAGATGAAGGATTATTCGCGGGACAAGTTGCGCGTGCTGATGCGGCTGGATGCCAGCAAGCTCGACCTGAAGAATTCCCACGTGCACCGCACGGACAGGGATTTTGCAGTAACCTGGGCGAAGATGTACGGCAAGGGGCGCGTGTACTACACGACGCTCGGCCATGTGGAACAGAATTGGGACGATCCACGATTTCAGAAGATGATGGGCGAGGCTGTGAAGTGGTCGATGGGAATGGTGAATGCGGATGTAACTTCTCGGCCGCTGCCAAAGGAATGACACAAGATTTATTTTGGAACTATTGCTTCAGAATTTGTGATCGGAGGTCGAGGTGAAGTACG
>JAFAZL010000248.1 GCA_019239815.1 Acidobacteriota bacterium | reverse complement strand
CTGTCGCCGGTGTGCGAGTTGAAGTTGTTGCTGAGGATGGTTGGGCGATAGGACGGCTCGGAGTTGAAGTCGCCGACGGCGTCAACGCTCGAAATGCCGGTGTTGCCCGGTTCGACGGGATTGCAGTCATCGCAAATCCAGAACGGCGTGAAGCCGGTGCCAGACTTGGCGAACATATTAAAGGTAGTGGACCAGCCGCCGATGATGGCGTCTTCCCAACGGTTCATGTTAGCGCCGTATTGGCGGCGACGGCCGACCGGCAGGTCCCAAACACCGTAGGCGACGAAGCGGTGCTTTGAGATGTAGCCATCGATGCCGTAGTCGCCGTCAGGATTCTGGGAATCGTAGGCAATACCGCCGAGGCTGGAGTTGCCAGTGTCGAGTGCGGTCGATTTCTGGTCGAGATAGGTGTAGGCGAAATTGAGGAGCAGGCCGTTTTTGTAGTGGTGTTCGAATTGTGTTTGGAACGCGTTGGATTGCGCGTGGCCGTAGTTGCCGTAACTAAGAACGAAATCGCCGAGCGCCGGGAAGCGGTAGCGTGCTGCATCGGCGGGCGAGATGCCGCAATTGAATTGAGTTGGGTCGCAGATCGAACCGGGAATGATGTTGCCATCGCTGTCGGTGGCGCTGACGCCGAAGGGTGTGTCGCTGGGCGCGATCTGGTTGAGATCTTTGCCGGCGATGAGGCCTTGCATCGTTGAGCCGAGATAGGAGAAGCGAACGACGCTGTCCCAGCCGATTTCGCGTTCGTAGGTGACGTTGTATTGATGGATGCGTGGCTGATGGATGCCGAACGGAACGACGTTGACGGCAGGAGTATTACCAGTGGGTGAGACGGTGCCGCCTGAGACCGGGCTGGTGCCGTCGACTCCGTTACCCGGCCAGCCATCTGTGCCCTTCTTGGTGACCGATTGGTTGAAGGGGTTGGTGGCGATGGGATCGCGGATGCCTTGTGCCGCCGATGTTGGGTAGTAGATGCCGTAGCCGCCGCGGATTACGGATTTGTTGCCGAGGCGCCAAGCGATACCGACGCGCGGTGACCAATCGTTCTTATCGGTGCGGACTACGCCGCGGCCAACGCCGAGACCGGACTGACTCGCGAGAACGTAACCGAAGTTAACAATGCGAGGGTCGAGGAATTGAAGCGTCTTGTTGGAGGGGATGACGAAGCGGCCGAGTTGGCCGGTGGTCGCATCGACGAAATTTGGATCGAAGTTGGCGATGAGATCGTTTTTGTCGATGAATGGCGTGATGAGTTCGTACCGAAGGCCGAGATTGAGAGTGAGGCGCGAGGTCAGCTTCCAGGTGTCTTGAAAGAAGAAGCCGCTCTCCCAATTGTGAACATCCATCGCGGGGCGCGGATCGGAAACCGTGCTGATCCTGGTACCCGGCAGGCCTAGCAGGAAATCGGTGAACGGCTCGAGGCCTGTGCCACCGTAAGTGATGGAGCCGCGCACGTTGCCGCGGTTGAGCGCGAAGCCGTCTTGCGCTTCGTTGTAAACCATGTCGCCGCCCATGCGGAAGGCGTGCTTGCCCTTGATCCAAGTAAGTGTGTCGCCATAGGTGATCAGATTTTGGTCGAGCGGGCGGAAGGTGTTGCGGCCGCCGTTGGTGAAGGTAGCGAAAGTATTGCTGAAACTGATCGCGGGATGACCGAAGGTCGTGAGCGCGAAGGGGCCGGTGGCGGCGCCGTAGGCATCGATGTCGGCCTGGCTGAAACCGATGCTGCCGAGGAAGCTCTCGAGCGTCGTGTTGCTGTGTTGAAGGAGATGCTCGCGATTGAAGCCGCCGCGGACCTCGTTGATCAGGCTCGTCGAGATCGAACGAGTGTAGGAGAGCGAAAGTGTGCTGTTGCGGCGTTCGACCTGGGTGAGGCCGAGTCCGGTGTAGGGATTTACCACGGCGTTGGTGGCGCTGGTTTGAGCCGACGCATCGTAGACGCCGTAGAGATGATCTTTTTCGGAGAAGTCGTGATCGACGCGGAGGACCCCGCTGTCGAGAACAGAACGGCCCGGAAGAATCGTTTGAAATCCACCAGGAATTCTGCCGGTTTCGGGATCGATGGGAGCGCTGGTCCCGATTTGAGGGAAGTAGTTGTTGATGAGAGCTTGCGTGGTGGGATTGAGGAGACGCTGAGGGATTGTAACGAATTTGCGACTGCCGTCGCCATTACCGGAGTCGATGGTGTTGGTGGCGATTTCGGCCGGCGTCATTTGCGCGAGAGTCGCGTCGGGAACGAGTGGTTTCGCGTCATCCGCGATCTGCGTGAAGTTACCGGTGTAGAGATCGGGATGCGCGACGGTGGTCGATTGGAACTTCACAGGGGCGACGTTGTAGTCGCGCTCATAGGCGGCGAAGAACCAAGTCTTACTTAATTTTGGAATCCGGCCGCCGATAGAAGCGCCGAGATCGTTTTCGTTGAAATATGGATTGGGGTACTTGCTTTGAAATGCGGTGGGGGCAAAGTTGGCTTTGCCGTTGAGGTCGTCGAGAGTCCAAGCGGCGAGGGCGGAGTTTTTGTTGTTGTAGAAAATCGAGCCGTGATATTCGGAGCCGCCGCGCTTGGTGTTGACCCGAACGTTGGCGATGCCGGCGTATTCGGCGCTGAAGTCGGACGTCATGATGTTGACTTCGCCGACGGCTTCGAGCGAGGGCTTGCTCTGTGTGGGTTCGCCGAAGATGCCGCCGTTGGAGCGCTGGCCGTCGAGAGAGAAACTGGCGCCATAGCTTTGCGCGCCGAGGAATTTGAATTCGCCGTCGGCAGAGCCTTGCGTGATGTTGGGATTCAGATAGAGGAAGGAGTAGACGTCGCGGCTGTCACGGGGGAGTTCCGTGACGGCGGTGCTGCTGATGGTTTCGGAAATAGTTTGATCTTCGGTGTCGATGGCGACGGCTTCCGAAGAAACGGTCACACTCTGCTGGCCTTGGGCGATTTTGAGCTGGCCGTCGGCGCTGACGACATCGCTGCCGCGAATGATGACGTCTTTGATTTGTAATTCGGACATACCCGAGGCGGTGATGGTCACGGTGTAGGTGCCGGACGGGAGACCGAACATTTCGTAGTTGCCCTGGCCATTGGTGGTGGTGACACGGGCGGCGCCGGTCGAAGTGTCGGTGATGGTCACGGAAGCACCGGGAATGACGGCGCCGGCGGAGTCGGTAACGACGCCGCGGACGGTGCCGAGGTCGGTTCCTTGGCCGAAGGTGTTGGTTGTGCAGATCAAGGCTGAGAGGACAAAGAGACAAACAGAAAGAAAACGATGCATACCTGGACTCCCCCTAAGAAGCGAGTGAAGAGGATTTAGCACGGAAAAAAGGGAGATGCAACGGGAAAATAGAAAAAAATAATCATTCTAGAGAAAAATTTCTCGCAAATAGGAAAGATGGTTCTATGACGATCCTCGGTGAGAACGTTCTCGCGTGCCGAAAAGAAGGCTGCAGAGGTCGTAACTGACGAAGCGCTGTGGACTTAAGGCTGAGCGGATTCGGACAAGGCGAGGCGAATGAAGTGATGAGACAGATGGCTGTCGGGGAGGAGGAGGGCGTCGCGGAGTTCGGCGCGGGCGGCATCGGTTTGTCCGGCGGCGAGGCGGAGAGTGCCGGCGATGTACATCCAGGTGACTTTGGAGTTGCTACGCTGGAATTGTTGTTCGGCTCGCGGGATGGCGGAGGTCAGGCGTTCGGTCCACTGGGCAGAATCGTAATCCGGAAGATGTTTTGCGGCTTGGTTGGCCCAGACGAGATTCGAATGATCGGTGTCGGCTGCGAGTTCTTTGAATTTTGCTGAGGCTTCGGATTTTTCGCCGCAGGAATTCTGAGCGTCGGCGAGGACATATTTTGTTCGCGCAGAATGTAGGAATGGATCAAGGCCGTTCTGGGTGAAGTCTAAACCGGCTACTGGCTTGCCGATCGCGTTGGCTTCAGCGAGCGCTTGTTGGCAGTTACCAGTTTTGGCGAGCGATTGGATT
>JAFAZL010000556.1 GCA_019239815.1 Acidobacteriota bacterium | reverse complement strand
TCAAGCACCTGAATATGCCCGCCTTCGGTCTGCAACTTCGCCACGAGCCGGCCCGGCCCCGCGTTGCGCATGAAACTTGTCCCGATGCGTCCCGCGCGAATATTTCCGCCTTGCGTCGAAAGCGTCGCCGTGCCGCCCAAATCCTGTGTCTCGATGTCGCCTGCATCCGTCCTTACATCGACGTTGTAGCCACGCGGCACCGAAACCTCAAACGTCACCCAGAACTGCACTCCCGCCGCGGAACTCTTTGCGATCTGCGGTGGTAGCGCGCCATTGATGTTCACGCCGGTCGTCGTCGCCTCGGCCGTCAGCGAATAGTGGTTCAACAAACGGTCGGCAAGAGGCTGATGCGCGTCTGTTTCAATGTGCGCGATGTAATGAACCACCGGCGGGGAGCCGGCAGGCAGCGTCGAAATTCTTACGGTGCCAAGATCCGTCGTGAGGTGCAGCACCGAATTTTCTTTCGTCGGGAACTGGCCTATGCGATCCGCGCTCGTCCGCACACCATTAGGATCGCCGGCTTTGGTTGGCTCGACTGGTGGATTGCCGCCGATAGGTTCCGGCGCCGCGTGAGGTACGTGTATAGCCTCTGGCTTTGCTGCGGCGGACGCCACGGCGACAGGAATCGGCGGCGCCGGCCAGGTCAACCCGAGCAGCGTGACGCCGGCGCACAACGCCACCAGCGCAATTCCGCGCCGTTGCCCCGATTTGATCCGTGAATTCATCCGTCTAGAAGCTCTCAAAAAATAGCGCGATCACCTGTTGCCCTTACTGCATATCTCTCGAACCAATCTGTCGCAATGCCGCCGCGCTCCGCAACCTCACGTAACGATTCGGATCGCGCCGCTGCAGATCCTCAAGCGCGCGCACGACACGCCCGACGTCTTCGCCATCGCCGTTGATCGGCGCAATCTCTGCGTTTGGCGAAGGAGCTGCAACCAGCGGCAAACTGTCCTCGCCCGAAATCGACTCGTTGCCGTCAAGAGAAACCACAAGCAGATTCACTGCTTCGACGCGCACGCCCGGATTCGCGTCATGATGCAACGCATCGAGCAAAGCGTCGCGCACTGGAGCTTCGTGGGTGTAATCGCGCAGCGCATCCAGCGCCTTCAGCCGCACCGCGGGATTCTTGTCGGTGCGCGCCGCCTTCACCAGGGCTTTGCGCACGTGTTCATCGTTGGTGCGCACGCGCAACGCGTCCAGGCAATCGAGCCGCGTCCCCGGATCGAACCGTTCGCCGTTCGCAACCACATATGTCAGCACGCGCCGCACATCTTCGTTGTCCACACTACCGACGACCATCAGCGGCTGCTCGGTTCGCACTTGCAGTTGCAAGGTCCCGGGAGCCGCATCGGGCGCGGGCGCGAACGTAATTCCGGCCACGGCCATCTTGGAAAGATCTTCGTCGGTCAATCGCGGCGCGGCCATCACGTTCATCGCTTGGGCAGCGCCTCGGTCGTCGCCACCACCGCGCACCGCGAGCCACGGCATCACCTGCGTTCCAATCGTGACACCAAAAATAATCAATCCCGCCGCGCTCCACGCCGGACGCAGTGCCATCCAGCGCTGCACCCAGCCAAACGGCATCCAGTGCTCGCGCACCTTCGGCATTTCCAGGTCGTCGAGTTTTTCCGAAAGTTCGCTGCGGCATTGCGCCAGCAGAGCTCCTGTCGGATCCATCTCGTCCGCCGGCTGCGACACCGTCGAAAACGCCGTTTGCAGTTCCGATTCTTCGCCCAGCAGGCTGCGGCACGCTTCACAGATGGCAAGGTGCGCGTCGATCTGTTCGCGCTCGTACTGCTCAACCTCGTCGCACGCGTAGAAAACGAGGAGTGGCGCCACTTCCGCGCAGCTATTCAAAAGCGGATTGCCGTTCATGGTGCCGCTCATCGGAGCACCCCAAGCTGGCTACGCAATTTTCTTGTCGCGCGGAAAAGAGAATTTTTCACCGTCTCTTCAGTGGTGCCCAGCGCGTCGCCGATCGCTCGGAGTTTCAATCCTTGATAATGCTTCATCTCAAACACGACGCGTTCGCGTGGTGAAAGCAACTCCATCGCGCTCGCGATCCGCGTCTGGATTTCTTGCCCGAGCAACCGGCGTTCGGGATCGAGTGTCGGCCGCTGTTCTTTCTGGCGTTCAAAGAAATCGGTGATGCCCTCGTCATGCGCCGACCCGGCTTCGGGCGCCTGATCTTCGGGGCGCGCCTGGCGGCGGCGAAGCTGATCGAGGCAGACGTTGGTGACGATGCGATACAGCCAGGTATAAAAGCTGCACTCAAAGCGGAATCGATGGAGGTTGCGGTAGACCTTTAGGAAGGCTTCCTGGTAAACGTCGCGCGCGTCCTCGGGACGCTTCATCAGGTTGAGCGCCAACCGAAGAACATCGCGGTCGTACCGGCGCACGAGTTCCTCGAACGCATGGCGAGAACCCGCCTGCGCTTCGACGACCAGACAGCGCTCGTCCAGCTGGGCCAAGGAAGCCACCGTCGCCAGAGCGGCATTGGATTGAGCCGTCTGGCCAGACACATTCGCCAAAGCCAATCGAGGTAGCGGCATATTTCGCCTTCTCTTCGCGTCCAGGATTGTTAAGGCCTTAGCCTTAACACCTTAGCCCGACTCTGCGACTTCCGGAGCAAATTGGTGGGCCGATAAGGCAGCAGAGTACCACCAAATTGGACGCAGGCACCCCACTCGGGTAAGCACCGCTACTCACAGTTATAACGCCAAAGCTACCATGATTGTTTCTCGTTCACCGCCGCTTTGACGGTGAAGCTCTTGTAGGGGCGGGGCTTGCCCCGCCCGGCGTCAGCATGAGTAGAGACTGAGCCGTAACGTCACCGCCTTCTTGCATGGCATCGCGCCCACTACGACCTCAGATTCCCGCGCCTCCCGCCGCGTTGTCCCCGCTCGGCGCGCTTCTCCAGCTCATCAGCGGCCAAGTCAACAGCAGCACGAGCGCGGCGACGACTGCGTAACCATTCAATCTGTAATAGCGATCGGGTTGCCCCAGGAGTTCCGCGGCGCCGCTCCCAAGTGAAGCAATGCCGACTACGAGGAAACAGCCAAAGATGTTGAAGCGCATCATGTAGCGTACGCCCAGAACGAGCAGGGCGAGCAGAAGAGTTTCGGCCATCCACTGCTTCGCGTAGTCGGCGCCGTTGCCCCAGTTGCTGGGCATCGCAGCGAAGGTCGCGGCGACAAAAACGAGTCCCTTGAGCCAGGTCGGGCGAAGCATCGACGCGACGAACGCCGCCGTAAGCGCGACGAATCCCATGTACAACAAACTGTGAAGCAGCGACGTGCCGAGGATCGCGCCCGCGGGCACGTACGCGTCGAAGTTCGAGCCGAAAGACGCCGGAGCCGCGCGGTGTGGCGTCGGCCAGTGCTGCGCGATCGCCTGGATCAGTGTCTGTAAGCCGATCAGCGCGCCGGCTCCGCCGATGCCGATGAAAAACGCGTCGCGATAGTATTGCGCCGGCATTCCGGTCCATGCGGGGAAGTATTCTTCGGCAAATGCGCGGTGCGCGAAGAACCAGGCGACGCCCAGCAGCACGACGATGAAGCCGAAATAAAACGGTCCGCCGAGAATTCCGCCGATGGCCAGCGTGCCGATGAATGTCTTGAAGGGAATCGCTGTGTTGTATTGCGCCAGAAACGCGGGGATGCGATTGCCGAATGCGAAGACCGCAATATACGCACCGAGTGCCCAGAGCGCCCACAGCGAAAGCCTTCGCCACGGAATCGCGCGCGAATCGGCCGACTTCAGATTTTTCAGGAAAATGATGAGTGCGGTGAGGCCCAGCCCCGCGAAGAACAAAACGGGAATTCCGATACCCAGCATCGCCCGCGAGATCGTGAGTTCGTCGCT